>NZ_SGSW01000002.1:0-143033 GCF_004209125.1 Acinetobacter sp. WCHAc060033
CCTTTGAAGTCAAAATTTATTTTTTTATTGATGCTATGTAAATTAATTAAAGAAAAATTTTCAATATATTGTCCTTTCATGAAAATCTCCTTTAATAACGCAGTTCGTGCTTCTTTACTATATTCATTATTTAATAGTAGTAAGATGAAAATTGAAGAAATTATTGATTTTTTATTAGTATTAATAATGTCTGAATGTGTATTTCGATCTAATTTAATTAATTCCTCTAATAGAATTTGTAAATCTAATTTAAATTTCTCTATATCATCAATTCTGTCTTTTAAATCTTCTACAAAATCATTATCATAGTTGATGTAATCTTTTAGAATATCAATTAAATAAGAATCGAGGTTAGACAGCTTAACATCATTTTTCTCAAAAAATATACACAAGGATAACTCTTTAAAATATTCTTCAAAAAAGTCATATCTAAAGCTTAAGATACCATCTAATTCCTTTAATAGGGGATGTGCATTAAATTTAGTTAAGTTTTTTTGAGAGAATTTTTTTGATAGCAATTCTTTTAGTTGTAATTGATTTAAAGTTCCAGAATAACGAAGTGCCATATCCATGAATAATTCTAACTGTTCATCAATATTAGTATTATCCAATTTTTTGACTTCTCGTTCACAAACTTTTCCTATTAAAAAGTCATGTTTATTTCTAGAAGATTTTAATAATTTGCTATCAAAGCGGGCTTTACCTAAACCCTCCTCATCAGAAAAAATAATTTCTTTAATCATATCGAGTATGTAGGGGACATAGCTACCACCAATTTCATAATCATGAGCCATATTTATGGCTTTTCTTTGCTTACTAGCATCAGCAAATATTTTTTGAAAGTATTGTTCAGTAAGATCTTTATTAAAAGGTAATATTTCAATTTCACTGATATTATTTAATTCAACTAAGTCATTACTCCAAAAACTATCTCGGCAGGTAATAATAATTTTTGTTTTTCCTAAACTTCCTAAATATTCTGTTGTGATTGAATTCATTAGTTTTACTATATCAAAGTCACTGCCTTTTTTAGCAATAACTTCATCAATACCATCTAAGACAATGACTAAATTACCATTATCTGCTGAAAGGCTAAATGTATGCCTATTAAATCTTTTTTTAGTATTATGTACTTCTGCTAAGACCTGATAAAAGTCATATAAATCATTTATTTTTCCTGAGGACATTAATTCATTAATGATTCCATGTGAGTTAATGAATAAGTATTTAGTATCATTTTCATCCGATATTAAAGTTCTATTATTCTTATGAATTTTGTAGATGAATTGTCTAGCAACTGTTGTTTTACCAACACCGCCAGGACCTTTAATAACTAGAATTGGACTTTCATCATTTTTTATCCACTCATCAAAAAATAAATCTGATTTTATTTTTTCTTCGTTAGTTTTTTTTATATCAGGCGAAATATAAACATTATGAGATGAAGGTTTTTCAATGGAAAAAATCTCTTCTAATAACTCCTCTTTATAAATTCTACTAATAGAAAAATTTTCTAAGTATTCAACTTTTATAATTTTTTTACACTTCTCAAACTTGTCTTTAAATAATTTTTCTATTCTATCTAGATCAATAGTACCTCCAACCCTATTTTCTTTATCTACTAAAATAAAAATATTTGAAGCTTCTTGTAAGTTTTCTAAATAGTTGGAATGAATACTGTTGACTGTTTTTTCTTGGCTTGTGAAAGAGGTAATATAGATAAAAACTTGAGCAGGGTTAAATTCTGAAAGAACTTCAAATAGTTCAAAATATATACCAGATTTATTTCTATCTTCTTTTACTAACTGAACTGTAGCAGATGGAAAGTGTTTAGTTTGAAATGCTTGGACAATTCTCCTAATACTTCTTTTTTCTCGTTTTTGAATATTTTTACTATTTTTTTCAACGATTTCTATCAAATTATTAATCTGATTACTTGGTAATATTGAATTTCTTGGTGAACTTTGTTTAATAGAGCGTACTGGAATAACATTTTCTTTCATGCCATCTGATAAATCTCTTTTTAGCGTGATGTAGAATGGAGCATGATGTAATGTTAATAATAATAATATTTTCCCTTCAATAGTGATGGTTTCAAATTCAAAAAAATCTTCGATATTGATTATTGTGTCATCGGAGTTAGCTGAATAATTACATGTGTTTTCTAGTCGATTAATTAATTCTAATTTTAAATTTTCTAAATTTAATAATTCTGTTAAATCCATACCATCTTGGTTCGTGAAAAAATTATTTTTTTCTTTACTTTTTTCATCAAATCCAAAAATAAAATATCTAGGAGAGTCTTTACAATCATATGTGTTAAACATTGAAATGAAATCTTTTAAGAATTCATTCCAACCTCTTTGTTTTAAATTATCTTTTTCTAGCTTCCAATACCAAAATGATTTAAACTCTAAACATAAATTCTCATCTTCTTGCAATAGTTTTTCTACTAAATTTTGGTATTCCATTAATAAAATCCATTATAAAAATAAGGGTAGTCTTCTAATAAATAGTTAGACATAAAATTGAAGATAAAATTTGTGATGACTTATCTTCAATGGTTTGGCGTTAAGGTTTGTATGTAATTGTAACTCAAGGATTAATATTTTGCATTAACTTGTATCCTTGCTGATGCACTTGAAAGATCTTTATTTAGCCATAAGAAATATGCAACTACCTTATAATATAAAGATTGATGCTTTGTATGTTTGTTGAATTCATTAGGAAAGATTAAGAGTAAATTAGTCGGTTTTAGGAACTTATAAATAATTTTATACCTAAATATTAGCTGGATTCTAATTTTTTTATAATTATATCTGCAAATTTTTCGATAGTTCTATTTTTATGATGTCTTGTTGTTATACGTCGTAGCTCAGGCATTATGCTTGTTGAAGGCCAAGAGTTTTTTATAGCTGTAGCTTTTAAAAATTTTGATAATTCGAGCTCATCAAGTTTTATTCTTGTATCATTATATATTGTTAAAGTGCTTTGTCCCGTTTTTTGATCTCCACCATATTTTCTTTCAATTTCTATCAAATAAAAAAAACAGGTTAGAGTTTTAATTTCAAAGATAGCGATAGTTCGTGGTGTCATTGGCTCTTGTGTTATTAAATGCCAACTTGAGCAAGGTGGTAATATTTTTGGAAAAAAAGTCAGAAAATCATCGCTTTCATCTATTCTTTTTATGCGCCCATTAAATGCTGAAACTGATTGAATGTCCCATTGTTTTCTTTTTAATCTGATTAAATTAACCATTTTAAGAAACGTAATTAAATCTGTTTCAAGTTCTTCTGAATTAATGGTTTCGATTTCTACTCCTGTTTCATTTTCTTTTATTGAAAGTGCTCCTGTATTTGTTTCATTTGAATGCGTTCCATCACCTGTTCCAAATTGTTCAAAAGGAATTTTTTCAACTGGAATACGACTTGTAGTTTTATATTTCTGTGTTTGTTTTGGCTTTTCGTGAAGCCATTTGCTTTTTAGTGCTGTGAATCTGTCTTTGTAATTGATATTGAACTCTAGTGGGATTGAAAATTTTGGTTCCTCCTCATTTGTTACATTAGCTGTATCATCACTTTTTTCATCTACAATTGCTTCTTTTTGGTGGGGCGGCGGAACTTTTATTAAGGAAGGGTCGTTTGAATTATCCCCCTTTCTTGGGTCTAAATCTCTATCTATAGAAAGAAAATCAAATGGATACGGTGCAGAGCAAGACTCTATTCCGAGTACTAGATGAACCCATTTTTTTTGCTTGTTGCAAAGACTGGTTAACTGAATAGGCTTTGCATAGGCTTGTAATTCAGTGATGCCAAGAAAAGGAAAACTGATGTCTATGTGGTTTTCATATAAATTTTTTTGTGAAAATGACCCTGCATTATTAATGTTATTAGTAATTAATTTACGATGGAAATTTTCTATTTGTTTAGCGCAATTAGGGTCAAACAGCCATCTTGAAAAGAACCAAGCATCATTAGAGTCACATTTGTGCTTTAAGTTTAAGAAAGCTTCTCCGTAGGGTTTTAGTGAAGAATCATTCTTATCAATGTATTGAGAAAAATCATTTTTGAATACAGCTTTAGTTACTTTTGTTGAACATGAATAGTAAAACCTAAATAATTCGAAAGTTGGAATAATCAAGGTTTGATCTGAAGTTAGGCTATTAATTATTATAAGTTGTCCTTTAGCGCACTCTTTAAAGTTAGTACCAATGTCAAAATAGATTTTGGGTATAGGTTTGTAAACAAAATTATCTATATTAATTTGACCAGAAAAAGTTGTTTTTCGAACAGTATTTGTATCAATTGTGACTTTGATTGATTTTAATGGTAATTGTGAAGGAAACCGTGGTGATTGATAGCCTGGATAATTTAGACAATAACCTTTGTGCCAAATAGAGCCAATTCTAAATAGTGGGAATTGTCCTATTCCTAGCCAAATTTTTTCTGTATTTCCTGTTCTTGATTTTGAGTGAAGGGCATTTCCTTCGTAACTAGTTAGTTCGCTAAAATGAACTAGAACTTTCGGCTCACTATCAATATTTTCATTTCTTTCGACGGTTGAAACCCAGTCTAATCTCCAAAAGCTTTCATTTTGTGGAAATTTTTTGAATTTCACATATGTGATTTTTGCCATATTATTATTTAGTTATTCGCAATAATTAACTAATAATCGCATTTATTTATGTATATTCGCAAATATTTTTATTCTTTACAGGTAACATCAGTTGGTGTTTTGCCATTTGACATGCCATGGCAATAGTAAGTGTTCCTGTGACAGGTCTTAAATGACCATCAAGTGCCAATTCACCAATAAATTCAAAATCATCAGTCACCCCTTCAGGCAGTTGACCTGTGGCAATCAATATTCCTAGTGCAATAGGTAGATCTAAGCGTGAACCATCTTTAGGCAGATCTGCGGGTGCAAGGTTGATCGTCAGGCGTTTGGTTGGAAACTGATAACCGCTATTGATGATGGCAGATCGAACACGATCCTTACTTTCTCGAACAGCAGCTTCCGCCAGTCCAACAATGGTTAATGAGGGAAGACCAGCACTAACATGGACTTCAACTTCAATGAGTGGCGCATGCAACCCGAGTAGTCCTCGGGTATAAATTTTGGCTAAAGACATTCTTATTGTTCCATTTTGCTTTATTTTTAATCATTATTTGTGGTTTTTGCACTAAAAATGTGCAAATTTGGATTATTTTTTATTCTTAATCAATTCTTCTAAAGCTTGAACCTGTTGTTGAAGTTCAGTGAGTCGAAGATTGGCATTATTTAGTGCAGTTTTTTGACGCTCAATTTCATCTTTGGACACAATATCCATTTTTGCGACGGCTTCATTTAATAAAGCACGTAAGTTGTGTTCAATGTCTTTCTTAGGTTGGTCGATTTGTTCCAAAATTGCTTGTAGTAGTGTTTCAATCATGAGGAATCCAAAGGGTTTAGTTGCTTGGGTTAGTGTAACATCCTGTCTTTATTTTTACTCAAGTTAATTTAGCTGATCATCGGCAAAGGATACCGATAGAAATAAACAATTAAAGTTAAAAATTGATGATTATTGTGAGTTTTTTTAGCTGGCAACTTCACCTGAGTATATACAATAGGTTATAAAGGCATTACATGCGAATTGATTTAACAACCCCAACCGTTAATGAAATTGGCATGAAAATTGAACATAAAACCTTACTGGTGAAATAAGCCGAAGGAAAACAATATGAAGCTCGTAACTGCAATTGTAAAACCGTTTAAATTGGATGACGTGCGTGAAGCACTTTCTGATATAGGCGTTCAAGGGATTACCGTAACCGAAGTGAAAGGTTTTGGTCGTCAAAAAGGGCACACTGAACTGTATCGTGGTGCTGAGTATGTGGTTGATTTTTTACCTAAAGTAAAAATTGAAATCGCAATCAGTGATGACATGGTGGATTCAGTGATTGAGTCGATTACTCGTGTTGCGAGTACTGGCAAAATCGGTGATGGCAAAATTTTCGTAACGAATTTAGAACAAGTGATTCGTATTCGTACAGGTGAAACAGGCCCAGACGCTGTTTAACTTGGCACGAAGGTTGCTAGTTATGTATATCGATACATAACTCAAAAATTTGGTTGGGGGATACGAATGAAAAAAATGCTATTAGCGCTCAGCCTGTCTGGCGCACTTCTTGGCGGATCAGTTGCGTGGGCAGAAGAAAACGTAGCTGAACCTGCTTCTTCAGTTGTAGCAACAGCACACGAAGCTACAGCTGTTACGACTGAACCAACTGCAACAGTGGCTCCTGTAGAAGAGGCTGCACCTGCGCCTGCCGAAGAAGCTAAGGCTGATACAGGTGATACGGCTTGGGTTTTAGTGTCTACAGCACTGGTTTTATTGATGACCATTCCAGGTTTGGCTTTGTTCTACGGTGGTATGGTACGTAAGAAAAATGTTCTTTCCACAATGGCACACAGTTTTACAGCTGCGGCGATTGTGAGTCTTGTTTGGGTCGTGATTGGTTATTCACTTGCATTTGGCTCTGGTAATGCTTTTATCGGTGGTTTAGATAAAATCATGCTCTCAGGGATTACCACAGATGCACTCAGTGGCACGATTCCTGAAATTCTCTTTGTTATTTTCCAAATGACTTTTGCGATTATTACCGTTGCCATCATCAGTGGCTCTGTGGCTGATCGTATGAAGTTTAGTGCTTGGATTGCCTTCATTACCATTTGGGTGGTTGTGGTTTATGCACCAATCGCGCACTGGGTATGGGGTGGTGGTTGGCTCATGAATGATGGTGCGCTTGATTTTGCAGGTGGTACTGTGGTTCATATTAACTCAGGTGTAGCAGGTCTTGTCGCTGCATACTTACTGGGTAAGCGTATGGGGCTAGGCAAAGAATCTATGGCGCCACACAACTTAACTTTAACTGTATTGGGTGCAAGCCTTGTATGGGTCGGTTGGTTTGGTTTCAACGGTGGTTCTGCTTTGGGTGCAAATGGTTCAGCAGCCTATGCATTGGTGACTACACAAGTGGCAGCAGCTGCGGCAGCGATTGCATGGCTCGTGGTTGAAAAGATTGTTCGTGGTAAAGGTTCAGTCCTCGGTGCTGCATCAGGTGCTGTAGCAGGCTTAGTGGTGATCACACCAGCAGCAGGTTTTGTGACTGTCGGTGGCGCACTTATCATGGGCTTAATTGGTGGTGTGGTATGTTTCTGGGGGATCTCAGGTCTTAAACGCATCCTTAAAGCAGATGATTCTTTAGATGCTTTCGGCTTACATGGTGTCGGTGGTATCGTCGGTGCAATCTTAACAGCGGTATTTGCAAGCTCATTCATCATGGGAGACAAAGCGCCTGCAAGCATGACCCACCAATTATGGGTACAAGTAGAAGGTGTCTTGGCAACGATTGCTTACTCAGCTGTAGTGACCTTCATCCTACTTAAAATCATCGATGTAGTAATCGGCATCCGCGTGGAATCAGATGATGAGCGTATGGGGCTAGATTTGAGTCAACATGGCGAACGCATCGAATAATCAAATGGATATGAAAATTTAAAATCAGAATAATAACTATATATAGTATGAAACAGCCCATAAGGGCTGTTTTTTTTCCATATCTTGCGAAATGCTCAACAAAATCTAGTTTTTTTGCTACACTAGGTAAATTCATCAATTTTGCTCAATTAAACCACTATGCATTGTCCATTTTGCAACGCCGCAGATAGTAAAGTGATTGATTCGCGTTTGGCTGCCGAAGGGAGTCAGATTCGTCGACGTCGTGAATGTATTAGTTGTGGTGAGCGTTTTACCACATTTGAAAGTTATGAGGTGGTGATGCCTCGTGTGACCAAGTCTGATGGTAAAAATGAACCGTTTGATGAAGCCAAATTACGTCGTTCATTAATGCATGCTTTGCAGAAAAGACCAGTCACGCAAGAGCAGATTGAAACAGTGATTAATGATATTCAACTACAAATTCGCCGTTTAGGGGAGCGTGATGTTCGCTCACGTACCATTGGTGAGATTGTCATGAAATCATTGTTTGCATTGGATCATGTGGCTTATGTGCGTTTTGCTTCGGTGTATCAAGATTTCCAAGATATCAATGCGTTCCGTGATCAGATCGAACAAATGCAAGATCATGGTAAAGATCATTGATGTAGGAAATTATTGTTAATATTGCCCTTTACGATTGTTGATCGATATTCATTAGGAATTATATGTCTGAGTATGCGCTAGATTCTAAACACAATGATGCCTTAAGTGAGGATCAGGTTTGGATGCGTCAAGCCATTGCTGAGGCTGAGAAAGCAATTTATCGAACTCGCCCTAATCCTGCTGTCGGTTGTGTCATTGTTAAAGATGGTGTGATTGTTGGACGTGGTGCAACAGCCCCTGTCGGTGGCTCACATGCAGAAGTGTTTGCGATGTGTGAAGCAGGTGAATTGGCTCAAGGTGCGACTGCTTATGTGACTTTAGAGCCTTGTGCGCATTATGGGCGTACGCCGCCATGTGCCAAAGGTCTGGTTGAAGCAGGTATAGCTAAAGTTGTGGTGGCATGTGCAGATCCAAATCCGCTTGTTGCAGGAAAAGGCATCGAAATTTTGCGCCAAGCAGGGATTCACGTTATTACAGATGTGTGTACTGCCAAAGCAGAAGTGCAAAATAAAGGCTTTTTAAAAGCGATGGCATGTAATATGCCTTATGTGCGCTTAAAAGTTGCATCAAGTTTAGATGGTCGTACTGCAATGGCTTCTGGTGAATCTAAATGGATTACAGGTGCTGAATCTCGTCAAGATGTGCAACATTGGCGTGCAATTTCAGGGGCAGTCATTACAGGAATTGAAACTATTCTTGCAGATGATCCATTACTCAATGTCCGTTCATTGTTTGATGCTGATGGAAAAGTAATTGATCTTGACACTATTGTTCAGCCGAAAAGGGTGATTTTAGATCGTCAAGGACGTTTGCCTTTAACAGCACAAATTCTCAAGCAACCTGATACAGTGATGGTCATGGGACCATTTCGTCAGGAACTGGCGGAATTAGGCGTGGTACAATTAGAAGTCCAGTCGTTACAAGATTTGCTTCGAACTTTAAAAGATTTTCAAATTTATGATGTGTTGGTTGAAGCAGGTGCGACATTATCTACTGCATTTTTGCAGGAAAAACTGGTCGATGAATTGATCAGTTATGTTGCACCTACCCTATTGGGTCAATCGGCACGTGCTATGTTCAATGCGCAATTTGAAAGCATGGCACAACAATTACGTTTTAAGCTTGCAGATGTACATCAGTTTGGTGATGACATTCGCTTAAGACTTATCCCGTCACAAGAGTCAGTATGAATTCAGAGTCACCTACATCGGTTTATCACAAACGTCGTCATGCTGCACGTACGACAGATGAATACCTTTTTCATCAGCTTGTTCCTTATTTAGGAAATAAGCGCCGTTTGTTGCATCTGATTCTGGAAGCCTTGGAAATTACGGGGACGTTGAATCCGAAAGGGAAACGTGCGCCAATTTTCGCTGACTTTTTTGCAGGTAGTGGCGTGGTATCACGTCTAGCGCGTCAAAATGGTTATCGTGTAATTGCCAATGACTGGGAACCCTATAGCCATGCATTGAATCATGCCATTCTTGCATGTACTGATGCGCCTGCATTTAAAGAATTAGGCGGTTATCAAAAAGCGATTGATTATTTAAACCGCTTACCTGAAGTTAAAGGTTGGGTGACGCATAATCTTTGCCCGCGTAATGATGAAATCTACGATCCTGCACGTGACCGTTTATTCTTTAAACGTCGTAATGGCATGCGGATTGATGCGATTCGCCAACAGATTGCAACATGGCAAGCTCAAGGCGCAATTGATGATGTCGAAATGAGTGCTTTACTTGCGCCATTGCTCTATTCAGCCAGTTTTGTCAGTAATACCAGCGGTGTATTTAAAAGTTTCCATCATGGCTGGGGTGGCAAGACCCAAACTGCTTTAGAACGGATTGAATCTTTGTTGTGGTTAACCCCAAGTCGTTTTAGCGAAGTCGGTGATACCAAACAAAAAACACCGATGGCGGAAATGTGGTGTGTAGATGCACAGCATTTGACGAATCAAATGAGTGGTTTTGAAGTCGATGTTGCATATCTCGATCCACCATATAACCAACATGCCTATAGCAGTAATTACCATGTGCTCAATTCTCTAACTTTATGGGATCAAGTCGATTTACCAACACCTGATACCAAAGGCTTTAAGAGCGGAATTGACCGTGCATGGCGTAAAGAGCGCCCAAGTCCATATAACTCATCTAAGCATGCGCAAGAGGCTTATGAGAGTTTATTGGAAACCATCAATGCACGTTATATTCTCACTAGTTATTCAACTGATGGAAATATTGAAGCCAAAGATTTGTTGGCGGCCAATTTAAAACGTGGCAAGGTCACTTTATTGACTCAAGATGTGCCACGTTATCGAGTGAGTAAACAGCGTCAATCTGAGCGAGCACGTGTACTTGAGTTTATTGTGATTACGGATACTCATGCTAAGTCTGGACCACCATTGCGACAGTTACTTGGTCAGCTTTATCATTTTGCTGAATTGGGTGGTGTAGATACGTCTGGTGTGAGTACGCAGTTGGCATTGTGGTAATATTTCTTCTGTCTAATCGGGCAGATTCATCAGACACAGTAAAATAGAAACATTGGCTAAAATTCCTCAATGATTGAGGGCAGGATAAAATTATGTTCACGGGCATTGTTGAAAGTTTAGGTAAAGTTGAAAGCTTGCAAAGTGTAGGCGGTGATGTTCGTCTGCGTATTCAAACTGATCTTGATATGTCTGATGTGCATTTGGGTGATTCGATCGCAACCAACGGAATTTGCCTGACGGTGATCGACTGGGGTGAAAACTGGTATGCGGCAGATGTATCGCGTGAAAGCCTGAATCGCTCAACTTTAGCGAGTTGGAAAGTGGGTCAGTCTGTCAATGTTGAAAAAGCCATGTTGCCGACCACGCGTTTTGGTGGGCATATCGTCAGTGGTCATGTCGATGTAGTGGGTGAAATTACTGTGGTTCGCTCAGATGCACGTTCGCTTTATTTTGAAGTCACCGCACCTGCTGAAATTGCCAAATACTTAGCGGAAAAAGGTTCAATTACTGTAGATGGGATTAGCCTGACCATTAACCATTTAAATGGTAATGTGTTGAGCTTAAATTTAATTCCACATACCGTTGAACGTACTAATATCGGCACATGGAAAGTTGGTACGAAGGTGAACTTAGAAGTTGATGTATTAGCCCGTTATATTGAGCGTTTATTACTGGGTGATAAGGCAGCTGAACCCAAAGCAGAGTCAAAATTAAGCATGGAATTTTTGGCTGAGCATGGCTTTTTAAAATAATAAATTCATTTCATTCTGAGTATTCTGTGTAGAAAAAGCCTAATTTATTTAGGCTTTTTTAATATTTATTGGCGAATTTTAAGCTAATATAGGCTCGATATTCACAATGAGCATTGGGTTTGATTGATTTTCTACTTCACTTAGAACAATTACTTCCTACGATTTTAGAAAATTATGGGCTGTGGATTTATGCCATTTTGTTTCTGATTATTTTTGCAGAAACAGGCTCAGTATTTATGTTTTTTCTACCTGGGGATAGTTTGCTGATCGCCATCGGTGCGTTGTGTTCGACTGCTGATGATGTGCATTTGCATTATATGGGCGTGTTACTGATCATTGCTTCCATTCTTGGCTATATGGTGAATTATTATACGGGTCGTGTTTTAGGTTTTAAATTTTTCCATGCACATTCACGTTGGTTTAAACCTGAATATATTCAAAAGACCAATCATTATTTTAAAAAGCATGGTGGTAAAACCATTCTAGTCGCACGTTTTGTTCCCTTTGTTCGTTCTTTTGCACCTTTTGCAGCAGGTGCAGGGCATATGAAAATGCCTGTATTTATGCTGTATAACGTCCTGGGTGGGTGGATTTGGATTGCTTTATTACTCGGTGTTGGTTTTGGTGCTGGGAATTTATTTTCACTCTTTCTCAATTCGATTTAAGTCTTTGAAAGCTCGTTTGAGCGACATCATATTTTTATGACAGTTTTTTTACGCACTGACACAAAAAAATAGCCAGAAAGTGAAAACAGAAAAAGCTTTCAAATCGCCAAAGTGCTAACATTTTGCAAGTTTTAAAATCTGAATGCTGGTGGGCAAAAATGTTAATACAACGTGGTGGTTTAAAAGTTGTGGCTGGACTTGGAATTTCGGGTGTTTCAGCTGTAAATTTTCTACATGAAAAAGGCTACCGTGTTGCAGCCACTGACTCTCGTGATGTTCCGCCAGGGCATGACAAAATCCCTGCTGATGTGCAAACCAGTTTCGGACATTTTGACCAAGAATTATTATTACAAGCTGAAGAAATTATCATCAGCCCTGGGCTAGATCCAAAACTTCCTGAAATTCAAGCTGCGATTGCCAAAGGCATTCCTGTTATTAGTGAAATTCAGGTTTTACGCCGTGCAACAGATAAACCGATTGTGGCAATTACAGGCTCAAATGCGAAAAGTACTGTGACGACCTTAATCGGTCTAATGGCACAAGAAGCAGGTGTGAATGTTGCTGTCGGTGGGAATTTAGGTCGTCCTGCTTTAGATTTAACTCATGATCATCCTGATGTTTATATTTTAGAACTTTCAAGCTTCCAACTTGAAACCACATCGAATCTCAATGCAGAAGTGGCTGTGGTTTTAAATATGAGTGAAGACCATTTAGACCGTCATGGTGATATGTTTGGTTATCACACTGCAAAACACCGTATTTTCCAAGGTGTTAAAAAAGTGGTGTTTAACCGTGATGATTCACTGACACGTCCACTTGTACCTGATGTTACACCGATGCAAAGCTTTGGCTTAAATGCACCTGATCTCAATCAATTTGGGGTTTTAAAAGATGATGATGGTACGATTTGGTTAGCGCGTGGTCGTGAGCGTTTACTGAAAAGCTCAGAGATGTATATTCAAGGCACACATAATGTTGCCAATGCCTTAGCGTGTTTAGCATTGGGCGAGGCGATTGGTTTATCTTTAGATAAAATGCTTGAAACATTAAAAACCTTTAAAGGTTTAGAGCACCGTTGTGAGTTTGTCAAAGAAGTAGATGGTGTACGTTATTATAACGATTCCAAAGGGACGAATATTGGGGCAACTTTAGCTGCGATTGATGGTCTTGGTGCTGCGATTGAAGCACAAGGTGGCAAAGTTGCTATTATTCTCGGTGGTCAAGGTAAAGGGCAAGATTTTACGGCTTTGCGTGATTCACTACAAAAATATGCCAAAGTTGCCATTTTAATTGGTGAAGATCGTCCTATTATTGAAAAGGCAATCGAAGGAACAACGACATTAATTCATGCAGAATCATTGCAAGAAGCAGTTGAACTTTGTCGACAAAATACGCATGCACAAGATGTAGTGTTATTATCACCCGCATGTGCAAGTTTTGATATGTTTACAGGTTATCCTCAGCGTGGTCATCGCTTTGTTGAATATGTAAATGCTTTAGAGCAAAAAGAATCATAAGGAATGTAAGTATGGCTGGGTTAGCTCAGACGACTATAAGTAAAATTAATCAAGTTTATGACCGCTGGCTGCCTAAAGTGCCAGCGGAAATTACCCCACGGAATGTACTTATTTTCTGTGTGATTTCGCTGTTATGTATTGGTACGGTGATGGTGGCTTCGGCCTCTATGCCTTATGCAGAAAGAATGCATGAAAATGAATTCCATTACGTGATTCGTCATGCAATTTCAATCGTCGTCGCACTGGTCGCAGCAGTGATTACTTATCGGGTATCTTTAAATATTTGGTTCAATAATACATTCCCTTTGTGGTTAATCACGATAGGATTATTGCTTGCAGTGTTGCTGGTGGGAACCGAAGTTAATGGTTCTACCCGTTGGATACGGGTTGGTGGTTTTACACTACAGGCAACCGAAGTCGCCAAAGTGATGATGACGATTTTTACTGCGGATTATGTTGTACGCCGTGCTGAAGAGGTTCGAAACAATGTTAAAGGTTTGATTCGACTGGGTGTGGTGATGCTATTGACGGTGGGGCTAATTATTGCTGAACCCGATTTAGGGGCTACTGTGGTGATTGCAGTTTCCATGCTGGGTGTATTCTTCTTGGCTGGCGCACCGATGATTCAATTCGGTTTTGCTTTTGGGGCGATTCTGATTGCATTTGTCTTCTTAATTGTATTTGAACCTTATCGCTATGAGCGTTTGATGTCATTCTCAAACCCATGGGCAGATCCTCTAGGGTCAGGCTATCAGTTGTCCAATGCATTGATGGCATTTGGGCGTGGTGAATGGTTTGGAGTTGGACTCGGGCATAGTATTCAGAAAATGTCTTATCTTCCAGAGGCGCATACCGACTTCATGTTGGCAATTCTTGGTGAGGAGTTTGGCTTTTTCGGGATTAGCACCGTTTTAGTGTTGTCTTTTGCGATGGTGATTAGCTGTATTAAAATTGGTCAGCGTGCGTTGAATCATCAATATTTACGTGCAGGCTATTTGGCTTATGGCATCAGTATCATTTTCTTGCTACAAATTTTGGTGAATGCAGGAATGAATATGGGGATGCTCCCAACCAAAGGTTTGACTTTACCATTTATTAGTTATGGTGGTTCATCTTTGATTATGTGTGCAGTGATGATTAGTTTAATTTTAAAAATTGATGCATCGACCAAAGTTGCCAATCCATCAAGAGAAGAGTCTAGTTTCTAATTTTTATTGATTAGACGTAGAAAATGTAAAAGCCATTTGTTCGCAAATGTTTTTTTTAATGGGAAAATTTATTTATAAATTGCAGGAATCTCAGTCCCTTTTGGAATACGTGAAATATCCCATTGTGCGATTGCTTGAGCAAGCATTTGATTTGGCTGATCAAGATCAACAGGTGCTTGCCCAAGTGCTGTAATCGCTTGTAAAAGCAATTCTGGGGCATGTTGAGGATCAATGGCTTGAGCAAGGTTCTGTTTTGATAGTTTTTGCCCTTGGTCATTCATGGCGAGTGGTAAATGCATATATTCCAGTGGAGGATAACCAAGACATTGTCCAAGCCATATTTGTCGTTCAGTATTATCTAGTAAATCTGCACCACGTACCACATGGGTCATGCCTTGCAGGTAATCATCGACCACTACAGCCAGTTGATAGTTGATAATGCCATCACGTCGTTTTAAAACGAAATCACCTAAGTCATGTTGAAGATTAGAACAATGTTGCCCTTGTAAGTGATCTTCAAAACAAATCAATTGATCATCGACTTTGACACGAATAGCTTGGTCTTGAAAATCTAAATGTTTCTCTCGACAAGTCCCTGCATAAATATGATTTGAACCGAGCATTTTTCGGGTGCATTCACATGCATAGACTAAATTTTTGTGTTGGAGTTGTTCGATAACTGATTCGTAGATGTCTAAGCGTTGACGTTGATAAATGATTTCAACATCAGATTCAAATTCAAATGCTTCTAAGCATTGCAGAATGTGTTGTTCACTATTGGGATAGATTCGAGGAATATCGGTGTCTTCGATACGAACGATCCATTGACCGTTGTGTGCTTTGGCATCGCAATAACTGGCAACCGCAGTGATCAGTGATCCAAAATGCAAAGGGCCGGTTGGCGATGGCGCGAACCGTCCCTTATATGAGCAGCGATTAAGCAAAGCATCGCTTTGCCGCTGCGCAAGAGCCAAGCTGTGCTTGGCTGAGATATCATTAACAGTCACAATTAACCGTTATTTTGCTTCTCTTTGATCTCTGCAAGTGTTTTACAGTCGATACATAAAGTTGCAGTTGGACGCGCTTCTAAGCGGCGTAAACCGATTTCGATACCACACGTTTCACAGAAACCGTAATCATCATTTTTAATCGTTTCAATTGATTGCTCAATTTTACGAATGAGTTTACGTTCACGGTCACGGGTGCGCAGTTCGATTGCAAATTCTTCTTCTTGTGTCGCGCGGTCATTTACATCAGGCAAAGATGAAGATTCGTCTTGCATGGTGTTTAAAGTACGATCTACTTCAGACATCAATTCTGCTTTCCACGCCAATAAAATTTTGCGGAAATGCTCGAGTTGCCCCTCAGACATGTATTCTTCATTTTTCTTAGGCTGATAAGGCTCGATGCCAAATAGACTTGCTGTAGATCCACCTTCAGTTGTCTTTGGCTTGGTTTTACGCGTACGTTTTGCAGACTTGTCATCTACAAGATCAACTTGTTCGTCCAATACTTGATTTTGGTTGTCATTCGCCATAAAGGGCATTCCTCATCATATACGTACTATCTATACGCAAAAAATATGGTGATATGCAAGTTTTTTTATCACTACCAATAGAACGGATCTATTGGGGGCGTCATCATATAGATTTTTTTACAAAGATGAAAGTCACCTAGCCCCTAATTCGACTTTCTGCATATCTTATCGGACGAATAACTTAATGGAAAAAAAACAAAATGAAAAGCTAGTAACCTGAAATTTCTTCATTAATTGTAACTTTAAAATTTTTTAAACGGTGCACAACTGTCTCAAATTCACCAGAAGCTTTTAAATGTAAGCAACGGTAACCAGGAGCAATTTGGTCAAATGCAAATTCTTGGCTCAAAGGCTTAAATTGCACACATGTTGCAGGTGTTGAAATAAAGGGAATCCAATTCCACTCATTCAAGGATTCTTGATGGACATGACCATGAATCAATGCCTTGATATTTTGAAATGGTTCAAGCACGGCTTTGAGTTCATCGGCATTTTTTAATTTATGCTGATCTAACCATTTTGACCTCATTTCAAAAGGATTGTGATGGCAAGCGATGATGACAAAACAATCTTGTAATTGTGCTAAGATTTTTTTCAATTCAAGCAATTGCTCATTTTGAATACGGCCATCCGTCTGCCCACTCACCGCACTATTGAGTAAAATGATGCGCCATTGTCCAATACTGACTACGGCAGGGCTAGGTTCTGGTGTATGAAAAGGGAAAAAACGCAAGTTATCGTGATTGCCCGGAATATGATAAAAATCGACACCAAATGCTTTCATATAATTGATGTAACGGTCATAGGTTTCAGGAAAAGCTGCCTGCGCAAGATCGCCTGTATGTACAATCGCATCAATATGAGGATATTGTTGTTTGATATCGTCCATAACAGCATGAAAGTTTTCCTCAGGATTAATCCCGACAAATTCAGCTTCAGGTCGATCCATGAGGTGTGTATCCGTAATTTGGATAATCACTCTATCTTTATGAAATTCGGTCAGTTGTAATTTCTCTGCGTTCATGTCTTTCCCCTAGACATTCTCTACAGTATGCAAATGTTGCTTTAACCATTGTAAAGCCATGATCACAGGTGCATTTCGTAAACGGTCACTTTGTAATAATAAATTTAAATCAATATAGTGAATAATATGTAGTTTGATGTTTTCACCTTCATCTGGCATGCCAAAGATTCCACCTTCTTCTGGCAGTTCTGCTTGAGCGACATAAAGATGGAAAATTTCATCACATGCACCTGCAGATGGATAAAAGCTAAATAACAGCTCAACATGATCTAATTCACATCCTGATTCCTCAAGGCTTTCTCGACGAATACAGGTCTCTGGCGATTCATCCCCATCTAAAACACCTGCAATAATTTCAAGTTGCCAAGGTGAAATAGAGTCGTTCATTGCACCGACACGGAATTGTTCAATCAATGCAAACTTTTGTTGTTGATCATTGTAAATTAACACGCCAGCAGCTTCTTTGCGACGAATCAACTCACGATGGATGACAGGTGTATATTCTGTTTGATTAAATAGTCGATGTCGCAAGCTCACTTTTTCAACCTGAACAAAGCCTTTAAAAACATGTTCACGGGATTGAATGTCTACATCGTGATGGGTGTAGGTTGCTTGCTGAATAATGCTCATATGAAGTAGTTAAGATGAAACATATTCATTTCATCCTAACTGAGAAATATTGAAAGGCAATAGTTTTTTTAGTCTTTACACTTTATGGTACAACTTTTGCCCATGTTCCTGATAAACGGTTTTCATAGTTTTGAGACCATCTTCTATAACAGATTTATTATTTATAGAATGTTCTGCATTCTGTTGATTTTGTGCATAATCTCGCACGTTCTGAGTGATTTTCATAGAACAGAACTTAGGACCACACATTGAACAGAAGTGCGCTGACTTGTGCGCTTCTTTGGGCATGGTTTCATCGTGCATTGAGCGTGCAGTGTCTGGATCTAAACTTAAATTAAATTGATCTTCCCAACGGAATTCAAAACGTGCTTTAGAGAGCGCATTATCACGAACTTGCGCACCTGGATGACCTTTAGCAAGATCTGCCGCATGTGCTGCAATTTTATAAGTGATAATACCGTCTTTGACGTCTTTCTTATTCGGTAAGCCCAAATGTTCTTTTGGTGTGACATAGCAAAGCATTGCAGTACCGTACCAACCGATCATCGCTGCACCAATTGCAGAGGTAATATGGTCATAACCTGGTGCAATATCTGTTGTTAAAGGACCAAGCGTGTAGAATGGTGCTTCCTGACAGACTTCAAGTTGCAAGTCCATATTTTCTTTGACCATGTGCATTGGCACATGTCCTGGACCTTCGATCATCACCTGGACATCATGTTTCCAAGCACGATGGGTTAATTCACCTAAAGTACGCAGTTCAGAGAATTGCGCTTCATCATTGGCATCCTGAATACAACCTGGACGTAAACCATCCCCCAGACTGAAAGACACATCATAGGCTTTCATGATTTCACAGATTTCATCGAAATGGGTATAGAGGAAGTTTTCTTCGTGATGTGCTAAACACCATTGTGCCATGATTGAACCACCACGCGACACGATCCCTGTCAGACGATTTGCAGTCATTGGTACATAACGCAATAACACGCCTGCATGAATGGTAAAATAATCCACACCTTGTTCAGCTTGTTCGATCAACGTGTCTTTGAAAATTTCCCATGTTAAATCTTCCGCCACGCCATCAACTTTTTCCAAAGCTTGGTAAATCGGTACTGTACCAATTGGCACTGGTGAATTACGGATAATCCATTCACGGGTTTCATGGATATTTTTACCTGTCGATAAATCCATGATGGTGTCTGCGCCCCAGCGGGTTGCCCATGTCATTTTCGATACTTCTTCATCAATGCTTGAGCCGAGTGCAGAGTTACCAATATTGGCATTGATTTTTACTAGGAAGTTACGCCCAATAATCATTGGCTCACATTCAGGGTGGTTAATGTTGGCAGGAATAATGGCACGCCCTTCAGCCACTTCTTTACGAACGAATTCAGGTGTAATTTCCATCAGATTCCGTGCGCCAAAGTTCTGTCCTGCATGTTGACGCATATCTACGCCTTCACGTTGACGTTGATTTTCACGAATCGCAATGTATTCCATCTCAGGAGTAATAATGCCTTGTTTTGCATAATGCATTTGCGAGACGTTTTTGCCAGTTTTAGCACGACGTGGTTTTTGAATATGGGCGAAACGGATTTCAGCAGTACGAATATCTTTTAAGCGTTCTTGACCAAAAGCAGAAGTGAGCGTGTCTAAGCGTTCAGTATCTTCACGTTCCGCAATCCATGTTTCACGGACATTTGGCAAACCTTTATTCAGATCAATTTGCACATTCGGATCTGTATACACGCCAGAAGTATCATAGACCATGATTGGTGGATTTTTTTCACCACCTAAGCCTGTAGGTGTATCCGTGAGTTCAATTTCACGCATCGGCACTTGAATATCTGGGCGTGAACCTTGGATATAGACTTTTTTAGATGCAGGTAAAATTCGAGTGAGATCTTTAGCTTCTTGTTCATGTTGAGCGAGTTGATCAACAGGGGATAGATTCGTTAATTGGTTCATTGCAATGATCCTTATGAATGACATCAACGAATCAAGCACGACCAAAAACGATGGCGATTTAGTCTATTATCTGGCATTTATTCACAGTTTTATGGAGTGAATAAAAGGTATTTCTACAAAAATAGCTAAATATGGAGCGTTCTGTTTTTAGACTGGCTTGATTCCTACGCAGGTTTTAACCTGATCAGGTTCAACGGTACTCATCTTCATTAGATGATCTCAGCGAGGGAATACTCGCGCTCCGTCAAGCGATGTCACGATACTATCATGAGATGTCGATAAAAACATCTCTATTCAATGGATCAATAAATGGATTAGTAAGAGATGTCTTCACATAAAACATGATGATGACAATCACGTTGATCATTGCGAGATTCTAAGCTCATGTATTGTTTGACAAAATTATAGGCATCTTGCTCATCATTTAACTTGGGTGCTAACTCTGCCAATGCTTCTCGATAAAATTGTCCAGTCAGAACAAGTTGTGTATCAGGTTGTGTCTCGAGCCAATCCAGTGCTTGTTGGGTGTCTGGTTGAATGGTAAAGCGATGGTTGTAGAAGCTAAATGCTGGTGAATTTTCCGAACCGATAAAGATGAGATATTTGTATTCATTGAATAATAATTCTGCATCTTTACGGTACTTACTCTTTGGATACTGCTTAATATAGTTTTCCCAAAATAATGCACGTTCAGCAAGCGCTTGACCTGAAATCGCAATCGCTGAATCTGAATATAAAATATTTGCATTGTCTTTTGCCATGCGTTGTATAAACACAGCTTCATCTTTAGGTAAATATGCTGTGAACATGTCTACTGCATATTGCGGATGCTGTTTCAGCTCAAAATAGCCCTCACCAATATCTAAAAATTGGATGTATCGTTTTCCGACTTGGTCCATTAAATATTGATCGCGTTGTGGCAAAGTTTTTTTGATGGTTGCAGCATCGCCTTGCCCTAAATTTTGCGCATTTTTAGGATAATCTTTTGCATAACCATAGGCGTTTAAGCCCTGCATTGCCTCATCACCTGAAGTGGTGGTTAAAAAGCGTTGATACATCAAATGGGAATGATCAAGTAACTGATAAATTTGTGCATGATTCAATTCAGGCACACATTTTTTGAGGGCAGTATTGGCAGCAGTCAGTTGTTGAATCGAGCTTTTTTGGTCAATTTTGGATAAAATATCTTTGGTATCGGAAAAACAATTCAGTGCTTTGGTCGGTGTGGGCTGAGTTTTTTCTTGTGATTTAGATTGTTGTTTTGTGGAATTGTTTTTTTGATGACAAGCACTCAAAGTCAGGCAACTTAAAAGAGCCGTCACCGCCAGTGTGTTTTGAAATAGATTCATAAAATTGCTTTTGTTATCAGTTTAATTTGGCGTTAAGCCTAATAAAAATAAAGCGTCAAAACAAGCCTAAGTACAAACAGCGTCACTAAAACAATCTTTCTTGGTTTGTTTTAGATTGATCGGCGTTAAATTTAAATACTGATTGATTTGAGATAAGGCTAAACCTTGAGGGTGATCCGCAAGTTTATTTTGTTCCTTTGCGCTCAGTTGAATTTTTTCTAGCCTCTGTTCAGCACTCATATTGACGAATTGAACAAATTTTTTAGCTTGTCTGGAAAGTTCCCCATCTTCATTTTTAGCAAGCTGTTCAATCACCGACCAATTTGCCACATCAATATCTGCAGGTGATTCAAAATTAATGGCAATAGGAGATGCTTCTGAACCTAAAAATAATAGACTACTATAGGTATTTCTTAAAAATACAGCATCTCTTAGGTAAGTGCTGTCTGGGGAGTTTTGTACATAGTTCTGCCAAAATTGAGCACGTTTGGCAATTTCGATCGCATCAATATTCAATTTATTATTTTTAAACAATGGTTGGGTGTTTTGATCCGCCAGACTTTCAATAAAAAGTTTATCTGAACTAGACAAATAGGGCGCAAAAACTTTTGCCAAATATTGAGGGCTGCGACGATAGACAATTTTATTATCTGCTTGCTCAATTAATTCAATATATGCCTGACCTTTATGACGTAATAAATATTGATCTCGAATATGCAGTTGCTCAAATTGACTTTGTTGAATGGTTGGATAGGTCGTTTGATCTAAAACATAATTTTCAAATGCTTGCTGTTGTTCGGAACTGCGCTCAATGTGCAAAAATTGTTGATACATTTTTTTTGATAAAGCCATTAACTCCTTTTGCTCAGTAGGCTTCATGAGCGGTAAGCACATACGTATATCTTGATTGACTTGCTCAATCGCCAAAGTTGTTCTTTGTGCATTAATCGCAAGCATTTCCTTTTTTAAGTTTTGGCAAATTTGGGTTAAATCGGGAATAGGCTTTGTTTCAGCTTGAGGTTTTTTGGATTCATGTACAATATCCGCAGCAGGTTTTTGACACGCGACAACTACAATCCCACTCAATACAATGAGTAAGCTACAGAGCAAAAAACGGGTAATATCGCGTGGAAATTTCATCTATCAGGCATTAACAAAAACCGAGTGGAGAACGAGAGTATTGTCGCTGAAAAGATTCTAAATGAATGAAATGTTTTGTAGTTTTCTGATAATGAATCGTTACGGTTTTAGCGGAAAGTCGTATTTTTTTAAAGAAATTTGATCAATATATTGGTTCAATTCAGATTTCCAGAACAAAGTGTATAACAACAGATTTTAACTAAGCACTTTGAGATGGAAGAATGCTTAAAACTAGAATCAACACTGTTTTGGAACGACTGAATTGATTTGGTTTTATCTAAAGTGAATTTAAAATTCATCTAAAAGAAAACCCATTGTCATAAAAGATTCATAATTGATATGGTTTAATAGTAAGCCTAATAAAAAATGCGTTGTAGTCTGTGGAGTATCTGCTTTGAGCCCAAGTAATCCTGTATTAAATCATCACATTTCTTCTCAATTCAATGAAGATTTGCAGGATGTGAATACCAAATTTATGACCATGGGTGGCTTGGTCGAGCAACAAGTGGCAAATGCTGTACATGCTTTATTAGATACCAATGCGAACTTAGCGATTGATGTACAATTTCAAGACAATACAGTCAATCGTTATGAACGTGAAATTGACGAAGCTTTAACGCTGATTCTTGCACGTCGTCATCCTGCCGCAATTGATTTACGTATGGTGATTGCCATGAGTAAAGCCAATACCGATTTAGAGCGTATTGGTGATGAAGCCGCGAAAATTGCCCGTATCGCGCAAACCTTATGTGAAGAAGGTGAGTCACCACGTGGCTATATGGAAACACGTCATATCGGTAACCAAGTGCGTGTGATGATTCATGATGCTTTGGATGCTTTTGCACGTGTAGATGCGGAACAAGCGCTGAAAGTACTTTTAGCAGATGCTGATATTGACCGTGAGTATCAGTCGGCAACACGTACTTTGATGACTTATATGATCGAAGATCCTCGCCATATTAGCCGTGTCATCAATGTCATGTGGGTATTACGTTCTTTAGAGCGTATTGGCGATCATGCACGTAATATTTCTGAACAAGTGATTTATATGGCGAAAGGTTTTGATGTACGTCATACCAGTGTTGAAGAAATTGAACAAAAAGTTCAAAGCAAATAAGTTTTCAGCATATTGAATCTAGTAGCATATAGAATATTGAAAAAGACCTAAATTTAGGTCTTTTTTTATGATTGATCTAAATTTTACAGTAAGTAATAAACTTTAAGTATTGTGTAGCGTTTCTATAATAAGTCTGTAGAAAACGCGGCCACATCGATATGATTATGATAAAAATAATACATAAAATTGATATGAATCAATAAGCAATAACAAAATATATAGGGTGTTTTATTTTATGAAATTGACGATTTCAGATGAAGATGGCTTTATTGCTATTGTAAATAATGAGCGATACCAAACTTTTGTAGATGAGGATTGGCAATTTGAGCAATTGATTGAGCATTTCAAAAAACAAATTCAACAACAGCACTTAATCCTATGGCAAACCAATGAATGGGGCGGTGGTGTTTGGAATATTGAAGTGATTCAGGATGTAAACCTGTTAGAAGGTCAGCATCAATTCAAACAGTTGATTCAAGTTAGCAATCAAAAATTATATCTCAGCAATTACACAGACTTAACCATGGCTGCTCAATTTGTGGATGAACGCATTCCAAGTAAGGATAATCAACAGTTATTTGTTGAACTCGCCAATGGTTTGTATCAGGTCACAGTGAGTAATCTATTTGAAAAAGATGATGCAGACTCGGTAGAGGAATTTGATGAAGATGCGATTCATTTTCAAATTTGTATAGCGCCTTATTCTGGTGATCTTTCTGTTGAGCAAACCGCAATGATACATTGGTTCGAAGAAGAAATTTAGATTGATCTTTAGAAAAATTAAAAGCCAGAATCACTGGCTTTTAATTTATAAATACATTTTTAAATCAGTTGCTTAAACTTGAGCCAAAGCTTGTTCCAAATCTGCAATCAAATCATCAATGTGTTCGATACCAACAGATAAACGCACCATATCAATGCTGACACCTGCTGCCTTTAACTCATCTTCATTGAGCTGACGATGGGTCGTTGTTGCAGGATGACATGCCAAACTTTTCGCATCACCGATATTCACCAAACGCGTGAAAAGTTGTAAGGCATCAATAAAGCGTGTACCGCCTTCACGACCATCTTGTACGCCAAAAGATAAGATTCCTGATGGTTTACCTTTGACATATTTCTGTGCCAAAGCATGTTGTGGATGATCTTTTAAGCCTGCGTAATTCACCCATTTTACTTTTGGATGGGCTTTTAAATATTCAGCGACTTTTTGCGCATTTTCAGTATGACGCTCCATACGCAAATTCAAGGTTTCTAAACCCTGTAAGATTAAGAACACGCTGAGTGGACTGATTGCAGCACCTGTATTACGCAAAGGCACGACACGTGCACGTGCGATGTATGCAGCTTCACCCAAAGCTTCCACATAATTCACACCGTGATAGCTCGGATCAGGTGTGTTCAAGACTTTGAAACGTTCAGGATATTTACCCCAAGGGAATTTACCGCTATCGACAATCGCACCGCCGATTGAATTACCATGACCGCCAATATATTTGGTCAATGAGTGCACCACGATGTCTGCACCATGCTCGAAAGGTTTAAGCAGAGCAGGGGTTGCAACAGTATTGTCTACGATCACAGGTACGCCGTATTCGTGAGCAATTTTTGAAATCGCTTCAAGATCAATGATATTGCCCAGTGGATTACCGATAGACTCAACAAAAACCAATTTGGTTTTGTCATCAATCAGATCACGTAAGCTTTCAGGTTGTTGATAATCAAAGAAACGTACTTCAATACCTTGTTTCGGTAAAGTATGGGCAAATAAGTTATATGTGCCACCATACAGAGTAGAAACAGAAACGATATTGTCACCCGCTTCAGCAATGGTTTGAATCGAATAAGTAATGGCTGACATGCCTGATGCTAAAGCCAATGCACCAATACCGCCCTCAAGCGCTGCCAAACGCTGTTCTAATACAGCAGTCGTTGGGTTCATGATACGGGTATAGATATTGCCCTGAACTTTGAGGTCAAACAGGTCTGCACCATGTTGGGTATCATCAAAAGCATAAGAAGTGGTTTGGTAAATCGGCACAGCCACAGCTTTGGTGGTGGCTTCAGGCGAATAACCTGCATGAATGGCGAGCGTTTCATCCTTATACGTCATAGTTACGTCATCTTCGTGAGTTAAATTTAAAATCAGTTTAGCATTTATGAATATGAAATAAAGCGCAAAAATAATTAATATTTATCTAAAAATTTCATATAGATGGTTTTAATTCACTGAATAGTGAAAAGCGTTTATTTATCAGTGTTTACAGGTTAAATGTGTCTGAGAATGACAACAGTTGTTATTGTGATTTTATGTGATAGGGTTAATTTGAATTCACTAAATTGCTGTAAGATTTACAAAAATAATTTAAAAATTGAATTGATGAATATGTGATGATTAAAAAATTCAATGACATTGTGTTTAAACGGACAGGTAAAAATAACTCATACAAATTGGATGATTCTAAACAAATGTATCTCATTTCAGCGTATAATTAGTACCATTTAGCTATTTATTTGTTGTTCGCATTTTGCGGACTTTTATTCTTTATAGAGGAGTCCTACGTGGCCCAATATATTTACACGATGAACCGTGTGTCGAAAATGGTTCCGCCGAAGCGCGAAATCTTAAAAGACATCTCTTTATCATTCTTTCCAGGTGCGAAAATTGGTGTGCTTGGTTTAAACGGTGCAGGTAAATCGACCTTACTCCGTATTATGGCTGGCGTAGATAAAGATTTCTCTGGTGAAGCGCGTGCGCAACCTGGTATTAAAATCGGTTATCTAGAGCAAGAACCTCCTCTAGATGAAACAAAAGACGTTCGTGGTAACGTTGAAGATGGTTTACGTGAACCATTGGATGCTTTGGCACGTCTTGACGAAGTATTTGCTGAATATGCAGCAGAAGATGCTGATTTTGACGCGCTTGCAAAAGAACAAGAGAAGTTAGAAGCAATTATCCATGCTTGGGATGCACATAATATTGTCAACCAAATGGATCAAGCTGCTGCTGCATTGAATTTACCTGCTTGGGATGCTGATGTTTCTAAGCTATCTGGTGGTGAGCGTCGTCGTGTAGCATTGTGTCGTTTATTGCTTTCTAAGCCTGACATGTTGCTTCTTGACGAACCAACGAACCATTTAGATGCTTCATCTGTATCTTGGTTAGAGCGCTTCTTGAAAGACTTCCCTGGTACAATCGTTGCGATTACGCATGACCGTTATTTCTTAGATAACGTTGCGGAATGGATTCTTGAGCTTGACCGTGGCATGGGTATTCCATATCAAGGTAACTATTCTTCTTGGTTAGAGCAGAAAAATGCTCGTTTAGAACAAGAGAATAAGCAAGAAGAATCTTTTGCTAAAGCATTGAAAAAAGAACTTGAATGGGTTCGTTCAAATGCGAAAGGTCAGCAAAAGAAAAACAAAGCGCGTATGGAGCGTTTTGAAGAGCTTAACTCGCGTGAATTCCAACAGCGTAACGAAACTTCTGAAATCTACATTCCACCTGGCCCACGTCTAGGGAACAAGGTTGTAGAAGTTGAAGGCATCAGCAAATCGTTTGGTGATCGTACGCTTTATAAAGATTTATCATTTGTTGTACCACCTGCTGCGATTGTTGGTATTGTTGGTGAGAACGGTGCAGGTAAAACGACACTATTCCGTATGATGACGGGCGAACAACAACCAGATACAGGTACTGTAGTGCTTGGTGAGTCGGTTAAAGTCGCTTATGTCGGTCAGATCCGTGACACTTTGGATAACAATAAAACGGTTTGGGAAGAAGTTTCTGGCGGTTTAGATATCTTAAAGATTGGCGAATACGAAATTGCATCACGTGCCTATATCGGTCGCTTTAACTTTAAAGGTCAAGATCAACAAAAGCGTGTAGGTCAATTGTCAGGTGGTGAGCGTAACCGTTTACAACTTGCGAAAATCCTGCAAATGGGCGCGAACGTGATCTTACTGGATGAGCCATCGAACGACTTGGATATCGAAACTTTACGTGCGCTTGAGGATGCAATTCTTGTATTCCCAGGCACTGTGATGGTGATCTCGCATGACCGTTGGTTCCTTGACCGTATTGCAACGCACATCTTGTCATTTGAAGGTGAAACACCAGAATTCTTTACGGGTAACTATGCTGAATTTGAAGCATACCGTCAAAAACGTGATGGTGATGACCTTGTTACGAAGCGTCAAAAATACCGCAAAATTGGTGTTTAATTACATCTAAATAAAAACCAGCTTACGAGCTGGTTTTTTTATTGCTGATAAAGACGTTCTAGTTGGTTTTGAGCGTCTACATGCCCTTGATTAGCTGCCAATAATAACCATTTTTGTGCGGTGGCTTTATTTGCATCTAAACCGAGTTGCCCCTGTAAATACAGCATGCCTAATTTATATTGTGCAGTGCTATAGCCTTTTAAGGCAGCATGTAAAAAATACCAAATCGCATTACGTTGATAGTTATTTATTTGATCACTCAATCGGTGATCAAAATTAATTTCATAAAGTCGGTTGAGTGCTAAATGCTCATAGCCTGTAGCACGATGGTAAATATGCATGGATTCAGATAGATTGAAGACATGAGCTTGCTCTGGGCGATGGAAATGTTCTATCACTGAGCTTCTAAGCCTCCGTATTATTTTTATTAAATCCATTTGCCTTTACTCTATTGACCATAAAGCATTTATTGAAGACTAATTTAATTAAATGAAATTTAAAATACCTGATAATAGTGATTTTTGATAATGATCAATTAAAAAAGTAGAAACACTTTTTCTGTGAGTATTTTTTAAGGAAATTATGCTATCTATTTAGTTTTATATTTTAGTGTTGTGATATTTATCACTATTTTTATATTTTTAATATAAATTTTCCTTTGGATTTAATTGTAAGAAGTTATTTGAAAATAACTTCAATGATGTTTTTGAGATATTTAGTTGAAAGCGTTATTCAATAGAAACTGTATTTAACTTATCCAATAAAAAAGAGTGTCATAAAACACTCTTTAGTATCTATTTTGATTGAGAACAACTTATAAGCGCATTTCAATGCCTTGTTCTGCTAAATATTTTTTCGCTTCAGGAATGGTATATTGACCAAAGTGGAAAATAGAAGCAGCCAATACTGCATCCGCACCACCTTGTAAAATACCATCTGCTAAATGTTGTAAATTGCCGACACCACCTGATGCAATCGTTGGGATGGTCACACGGTCATTGATTTGACGCATTAGACCAATGTCATAGCCTGCTTTAGTTCCATCAGCATCCATTGACGTGACAAGTAACTCACCAGCACCGAAGTCAGCCATTTTCACAGCCCATTCAATCGCATCAATGCCTGTTGGTTTACGACCGCCGTGGGTGAAAATTTCCCACTTATTCTCACCTGTTTTTTTCGCATCAATCGCCACGACGATACATTGTGCGCCAAAGCGTTGTGAAGCTTCTTGAACAAATTCAGGATTAAATACGGCTGCTGAGTTGATGCTAACTTTATCTGCACCTGCATTAAGCAACATGCGAATATCTTCAACTTTACGTACACCGCCACCGACAGTTAATGGAACAAATACGCTTTCTGCCATACGTTCAACTGTACGGTAGGTGGTATCACGACCATTTGATGTCGCAGTAATGTCTAAGAAGGTAATTTCATCGGCACCTTGCTCATTGTAGCGACGTGCAACTTCAACAGGATCGCCTGCATCACGAATATCAAGGAACTGAACACCTTTCACCACACGACCATTATCAACGTCTAGGCAAGGAATAATACGTTTAGCAAGCATAATTTTTTCCAAAAATAACAGCCGATTATCAATCTGAGCGATCTAGGTGCTACACCTAAAACCTGAGAGAGGGTATTCTATCAAACTTATGTAAGTTTTTTCGCAGGTTTTGTATGTCGGTTTATACCACTTTGAGTTTACAGGAAGTTCAAGCTTTCGCAGCACCTTATGGATTGGAGGTGATTGAGCTGAATCCGATTCAAGGCGGTATTCAAAATACCAACTATTTTATCGTTTGCGCAGATGGTTCACAGTTCGTTTTGACACTGTTTGAAAATATGGATGCGCAAGGTGCAGGAGAAATTATTCCTGTATTGGAACGTCTAGGTGAGCAAGGTTTACCTGTTCCTGTTCCACTCAAATGTGATGGTCAATATATTCAAATTTTAAAAGATAAGCCTGCCCAAATTGCGCCACGGATGTCAGGTAAACATCCTATGCCATCTACGGTTGAGCAAGTGGAGCAGATCGCCATTGCCCAAGCCAAAATGCATCTTGCTTTGCAAGACTTTCCTTTACAACGTCAGTCTGCGCGTGATCATGCCTATTGGTACAACGTTGCTCGACAAATTAAACCGACTTTAGATGTTGCAGATACTGCATTATTAAACAATTTGTTGGGGCTGTATGAAGCTTTAACCATGATGTACCCAGATCGTCCAAAGGGTTTTATTCATTCAGATTTATTCCGTGACAATACTTTGTTTGAGGGGAATCAACTCAAAGGTATCTTAGATTTTTATGAATTGAATCAAGATGAATTGTTGTTTGATATTGCGATTACCTTAAATGACTTCTGTACTGAATATCCGGAAGTGACTTTGAATGAAGAAAAAGCGATGGCTTTTTTAAATGCATATAGCTCGATTCGTCCACTCACATCAGATGAAAAAGCGTGCTTAGAGTTGTATTTGGCAATGGCAGCAGGGCGTTTTTGGATGATGCGTTTACAAGTCGCACAAATGAATGCTGCGGAAGGACGTACTGGTGATGATATTTTGCAGAAAAATCCTTTAGAAATGCGTAATATGCTGGTTGAAAGACTTAAATTTGTAACTGCTTAATTTGTAGTTGCTTCAATAATATCAATGTGTAGGGTAGAACATGCGTGATCAAGGTCGTTTAGTGGAATGGTTGGATGATAAAGGTTATGGCTTTATTCAGCCCAATGATGAATCCAAAGGTCGCGTGTTCCTGCATATCAAAGACTTTGCGCAAAAAGGTCCACGTCCAATCGTGGGCTGTGCATTGGAATATGTAGTGCAATTGGATGGGCAGGGACGATACAAAGCCAAGCAAGTCACCTATTTAAAAGCCAGTCAGACTGTATCCAAATCAACGCGACCTGCTAAAAAATCAAATGCACAATCGACAAGTAAGTTACAACCGATGCAGATCCTGTGTGTTGTATACATTGTGGCTTTGGCAATCCTATCGGTAAGTGGTTTTTTAAATGGTATGGTTTTACTTTTTGTAAGTATTATCAATGTGATGACTTATTGGTTCTATGCGCAAGATAAAGAGTCTGCTCAAAATGGGCAAAGACGTGTCCCTGAAAATACTCTACATGTTTTATCATTCTTAGGGGGGTGGCCCGCTGCATGGTTGGCGCAACAACGTTTACGACATAAAACACAAAAACAACCTTTTAGAAAGATTTATTTCTGTACTATATTTTTTAATATTTTATTGATTTTATGGCTTATTTCTCCTTTAAATGTATTTAAAATTTAAAGTGGAAAAGCATGCAACAAATCGGGAGTGAGCATGAACAATTATAGCAATTCCAATAATAGTAAATCACTGACCTTGATTTTATATATCTTGTACATCGTGGCAATTTTTTCAGCGGGAATTCTTGCTGTGATTGCGTTGATCATCAACTACGTGAAGTTGGATTCTGTACGTGGTACGATTTTTGAAAGTCATTTTAAATGGCAAATTCGTACCTTTTGGTGGTATCTCATTTGGACTGTTTTGGCATTTGTACCTTATCTCTTTTTATTTTTTACTCTAGATAATCCCAATGCCTTTGCAGGCGTTGCATTTGCTGCAACAATATTTTGTGTTGCTGTTTTATTTATTTCTTGGATATGGATTGTGTATCGTGCGATTCGAGGCATTATTGCTTTGAATGATGATCAAGCTTTGCCTATTTAAATCTTAGAGTCATAGTCATGATCATTGAACATGTTCATTTACAGATCAAGCCTGAGCAAAGTCAGGCATTTGAGCAAGCTTTTCAAAAGGCGATGTCATTGATTCGTGTTTCCAAAGGCTTTAATGAAGTTCAATTGCTAAAGAATATTCAGGATGAGCACCGCTATATTCTAATGGTGGTGTGGAACGCGCTTGAAGATCATACAGAAGGTTTTCGCAAGTCTGCTGAATATCAGCAATGGAAAGCATTACTTCATCCATTTTATGATCCAATGCCAACAGTTGAATATTATCAACCGTGTATAACATTGAAGAAATAAGATTTAGAGATGTGCTATGTGGATTGATTATTTAGACGCTTAGGTTTCTTTAAAAACTTTGGCTTCCATTCACTGACAATCACACCTAAAACCACCAGTAAACCGCCAAATAGCGCAATGATCGGCAAGCGTTCTCCAGCAATTCTACCAAATAGTGCAGCCCAAACAGGCTCACCAGCATAAATGATCGCAGCTTGAGCCGAATCCACGGATTGTTGTGCCCAATTCATCACCAATTGAATACATGCACTGGCAATGCCTAAACCACACAGTACCGCGATGAGTTGCCATTGAAAATTAGGCAATTGAGTTTCACCTAAAAATGGTGTGAGGATAAAACAGAATAAAGAGGCAAAAGCCAATTGAATAACAGTGACACGTCGAACGTTGACCTTACCTGCAAAATAACCAATCAAAATAATTTCCAGTGCAATCGCAATTGAACCCAGTAAAGTCAGAACTTGTCCATAATTTAAATGAATTTGCTTGAAGCCATTTCCTGTTAAAAACACCAGCCCAATAAAGGCAAGTACAACCCCGAGCCATGTCATGATAGAAGGCTTTTGTAGAAATATGCCCCACAATAAAATAGGCACTAAGGGTACATATAAAGCGGTTAAAAAAGCAGATTCACTACTGCTAATCGTTTGTAGCCCAACTGTTTGTGTGCCATAGCCAATCGCAATCACCAAACCAATTAAAGCACCTGCGATAAATTCTTGGCGATTAAAATCTTTTAAGTATTTCCAAGAGATCAAGCTCACAGCAATTGCCGCTGCCATAAATCGAAAAGCGACAAATATGATCGGGCTACTAAAATTCAGACCATATTGCACGGTTAGAAAACTGCCACCCCAAATGATGGTAATCAGGATGAGCGCAATTTGAGGTGCTTTTGCACTTAAAATAGATTGAGAAACTGGTGACATAAATATATAACGATGAAAGGCGAGGACATTTTACGCCAAGCAGAATATTTATGTTGAATTTGTGCAATATCTACATCATTAAAATGTCATAGCATTACCGCTATAATTGTATTGGATACAGAGAGAAGGAAAATAAGCGATGGTGATCGAGCAAGCTGTATTTCATATTGTCGAAGGGCAAGAAAGTGCTTTTGAAAAGAAATTTTATGAATTGTCTGATATCTTTCGTCATGCAGATGCGTGTGAAAAATTTAAATTGATTCGTGGTATTGAAAATAAACAACAGTATATTTTACAAATTCATTGGACCAGTCTTGAAGCGCATACCGATGTATTTATGAAAACTGAAGAATTTAAACAATGGTTTTTAGCCATGAAACCATTTTTAGCAGAAAGAATTAGTATGCAACATTTTGAAAATACATTGGTTTAGCAATCATGATTTTTTATTTTCCAAGCAATAAAAAAGAGAACATTAAGTTCTCTTTCTATTTTAACTTTTAGATTTACAAGTCTTAAAGACCTTGCTCATCCAATAACAATTGTGCTTCACGAAGGTTTAATGTGCCTTCATAAATCGCACGACCTGTGATAGCACCTAAAATGCCATGTTTGCCTTTTAAGTTACGCACATCATCTAAATTGGTCACACCACCTGAAGCAATCACTGGAAGACCTGAGTATTCAGCAAGATGCACAGTTTGCTCAATATTCACACCTTGCATCATGCCATCACGCGCGATGTCGGTATAAACGATACTTGAAACACCTGCATCAGCAAAGCGTTTAGCTAAATCAGTTGCTTTAACGTCAGTCACATTTGCCCAACCATCGGTTGCCACCATGCCATTGATCGCATCGATGCCAACAATGATATGACCTGCAAATTTCTTACACGCTTCTTCAACAAATTCAGGTTCTTTAACCGCTTTTGTCCCAATAATGACAAAAGACACGCCTGCATCTAAGTAGTGTTCGATGGTTTCTAAAGAACGAATACCACCACCGATTTGAATCGGTAGATCTGGCTGTGCTTTGGCAATCGCTTCAACCACAGGCTTATGGATTGGCGTACCTGCGAAAGCACCATTTAAATCAACCAAATGCAAACGACGAGCGCCTTCATTTACCCAATGCTGTGCAGTTGCCACAGGATCATCAGAAAATACGGTATCGTCTTCCATACGACCTTGTTTTAAACGGACACATTTGCCATCTTTCAGGTCAATTGCAGGGATGATCAGCATGCTTTCGCTCCTTGCCTAATCTCATCAAAATTTATTGGGTGCAATCTTAGCAAAATATTGATCAATTTCTAAGTGATAGTTTTAGCTTTTATTGGGACGAATTCTTAATTTAAGCGATGTATTGGGAATATCGTGTGGAATTAGCCCTAAACGGAGTAATTCTTCAAAAATCAGTACAGGTGCATAAGCATCGGCAGCCGCATATTCGATTTGTGGAATGGTCAAGCTTTTACGTGCCCAATTTGAGGTACTTACCGATTTACTTTTAGGAAAATTCATTTGAAATAACAGAGCGATGGCATTTTTAATCCCTACAGGATTATTGAGCCCAAAACTGCCAAAGCATTTTGAAAGCTCAATCACGCTGTTGAGTTCAATGCCTTTTTTACGAAATAGATGTGCATCATTTTTTAAACCGAATCCAACTTTGATTTGATCGGGATTTTCGAAAATGGGTTTTAGAAAATTGAGAATATCTGGAGAAACTTGAAAGAGGTACGCTTTTTCAGCCGTTGCCAATTGGATTAAGTGAGGACCAGTTTGAACTTCACCTTTGTTAAATGTTGGTTTGGATTCCGTATCAAAACCGAGTAGTGCAGCTGTTTTTAATTCAGTCTCGATGGTTTGGCATTGTTTTAATTGGTTAATCACTATGATTTTGTCTAAGGGGAAATTAGGGAAGCGTGGGAAAGTCAGAATTTGTTCTTTACTTGGCAGATGTTGAGCTTGGTCGTTCACAAATTTTTCCCTAAACTTTCATGCAGACCTCATATCTGCAATCTAAATACTGTGTTTGAACTGAGATAAAAGCTCATATAAAAGCACAGAAAAATTTAACCATATTGTTATAACAAACTTTGGCGAAAAGATGGTAATTTTGTGGGATGAAAATAAAGGAATCGTTGCAATGGCTGATAAAGATGATGATCTTTTGATTGAGGGTGCAAAACGCCTAAAACAATTGATTCAGGATAAAAATATTAAAGCCAGTGATGTCGTCAATATTCTAGAAACGTCGAAAGGCACGATGACCAAATGGTTGCAAAATTCAACGCCATCGAGTGCACAAAGCTTAATTGAATTAGCCCGTTTGGTCGGGATGACCGAGCGTTGGAATAGTGAATCAAAACAACAAACACAACAAGATCAAGCAGATTTGGTCAATAAAGCTTATGTGGCATCTGAGGTGGATTTAAGCCAAGCGACGATGGAGCAGTTGATGGGGGAAATTAAAGATCGTTATGCCGCTTTAAATTTAAAAGCAGATATTAAAATTACGGTTGAGCCATTGGAAGGTGGTTTTGTGAGTAAAGAGTAAAGTAATCACGATACGAATATAGTGATTACTTGACGTAAAGTTATTCTGATTGCTGTTGCTGATTTTGTTGTTCAAGTAGTTGTTCAAACTGTTGTTTCTGAGCGCGTTCGACATAACTTTGGTATGCAGGAATTGAGATTGCCGCAAGTATGCCGATTAACGGAATAATTAAGATATTCATCCACGCCATAACTTTTTCCCAACCAGCTGTTGGACGCGGAGCGCCATAATTGTTTGCCCCTTGTGTACCCGGTGCGAACAATAAATATAATGCCAAGCCAATGTTTGCCAATGGCACTAGGAATAGTAACCATAACCAACCGCTTTGATTGAGATCATGTAAGCGTCGAACTGCAAAAATAATTGTAAAATACAAGAATGCGATATAAATAATCACAAAAACAATAATTGTAAAAGTAGAAATTGATGCAATGCTTTCAGGACTTGTACCTACAAGTACAACAACTGCAACTACTAGCATAACTAAAAAAACAAGGGTACTGAGAAATGACCACCCCAAATAAGAAAGTCGTCCAAAACGCCCACTTGCTTTTAACGCTGAATCATCAGACTGATAATTAGACATAATATTTTCCTGTTTTAAAAAATTTTTGAGTATGTTGTAAAAAGAATTGCGGTTTTTTTATTCAATTTGTTGCGATAATAATTAAGAGTGCTTCAGAAATAAAGAGAAATTATCAAAAAAAACCATTTAATAGACTTGGTTCTACATAGTAACGATGCACGAAGCAGAGCTTTGAAAGGTGTATTGTCGCTTAAAGACTAGCGATGCTGTGAGACTACACTCTGAGAGCCTTCAAATTCAATGATTGGCTGATTTGGAGGTGATATATGTAAAACATAAACACAGAATATGACGAGTAATGGAATACAAATGATTGAGAGTAGCGCAATCACTTTTTCCCAGGTCGGTGTTGTTCTTGGTTCACCATAGCTATTGGATTGACGAGATCCATTAAATAAAAGTAGATAGCAGAATAAGAATATTTGTATCACAGGAACGAGGAGTAAAATACTGAACCAACCTGAACGATTTAAATCATGAAGTCTTCGGATGGTAAAAATAAAAAACGTATATAGCGTGAAAATAAACAGCACAAATATCAAAAATGCTTCTAATAAACTGGGAGGTGTCGGTGCTTCATTTTCACCGATCTGAATATTAAAGAGTTTGAAGCTTAGATAAATATCCAAGGTGATGGTGGAAATACTGAGAAGCATTGTCCAAGCAATATAGGATAGACGTCCGAAACGACCTGAAAAGTTAAAAGGTTGATGACTGTTATTCGACAAAGGCGTGCTGAATTTGTTTAAAGTTGTTTTGAGCGAGAACATTATTTTTATTGATTCCTAAGTTCGTTTTGAGTGCTTGTATTTTTAATTTAAGATTTTGAATGAATATTTAAAGCAAGTTTGAATTGTGCCAATTTTAATGAAAAATGATCAATGAATCTACGAAAAATGGATTTAAAGCGTAAATAATAAAAAACCAAGCCCTTGATGAACTTGGTTTTTATGCAGTTTTAAATTTTACAAGTGGGTTAAATATCCCATTCCACAAAGTTTTTTAGCAACTGTAAACCTGCTGTATGACTTTTCTCAGGGTGGAACTGCGTTGCAAATAGGTTTTCTTTATGAATTGCTGTACAAAACTCTAAACCATAATCACAAGTCGCTGCCACTAAGTTTGTATCTTTCGGTTCTACATAATAACTATGTACGAAGTAGAAACGCGCATCTTGCTCAATGTCTTTCCACATTGGATGACTTGGATTAGCTTGATGCACTTGATTCCAGCCCATGTGCGGTACTTTTAAATTTTCGATTTCAGGAAAATGCTTCACTGAACCTTCAAAAATCCCCAGTGCTTCAGTACCGCCATTTTCTTCCGAAGTTTCAAGCAAAGCTTGCATGCCGACACAGATCGCAAGTACAGGCTTGTTGAATGCTGCATTGCGAATGACTTCATCAATGCCTGCTTCACGCATCCCTTGGATACAGTCACGCATAGCACCCACGCCCGGAAATACAATTTTATCTGCTTGAGCAATCAGCTTTGGATCATTGGTCACATCAACCGTTGCACCGACATGTTCTAGTGCTTTGGCTGCTGAGTGAAGATTTCCCATGCCATAGTCAAGAAGGGCAATACGGGTCATTACAATGTTCCTTTGGTAGATGCAACAGTATTCTCAGCACGAGGGTCGATTTCGCATGCCATACGAAGCGCACGTGCAAATGCTTTAAACACACTTTCAATTTGGTGGTGGCTATTTTTACCTTTTAAATTGTCGATGTGTAAGGTCATGAGTGCATGATTGACAAAGCCTTGGAAGAATTCTGAGAATAAATCCACATCAAAACGACCGATCATGGCACGAGTAAATGGAATATCCATGAATAATCCTGGACGACCAGATAAATCCACCACAACACGGCTTAAAGATTCATCAAGCGGTGCATAGAAATGACCGTAACGACGTAAGCCTTTTTTATCACCTAAAGCTTGTGCAAAGGCTTGCCCTAAAGTGATTCCGCAGTCTTCAACCGTGTGGTGATCGTCGATTTCTAAGTCACCATCACAATGAATATCAATATCAAATAAGCCATGACGCTTGATTTGATCAATCATATGGTCTAAAAAGGGAACACCTGTATTGAGCGTGCCTTGACCAGTACCGTCAAGATTCACACGAACTCGAATTTTAGTTTCGTTGGTGTTTCTTACCACTTCACTGATACGTTGAGCCATAGACACGTTCCTCAAAAAACGTCAAAAATTAAAAGTTTGATGTAAAGATGTTTCGCTGTGACGAAAGTGACAGCATATTAGATTGCTCAGGAGGGTTAATCAATGCCTATTACCGTACATGCTAAAACTTCAATAGAGAATCAAGAAGTTCGCGAGCAGCTTGAGCGATTATATGACACCAGTCCCGAATTTGGGGATGGTAAAGATGCCATAGAACAACTTGAGCAAAACTTAACACATTATACCCTACTTTATGTCGCAGAATTTAATACCAAAGTAATAGGTGCATTATGGTGTACGGGACAGGGAGAAAGCAAAGTTTTAGAAAACATTGTGGTTCATCCTGCAAACCGTGGACGTGGTGTTGCTGAACGCTTAGTAGAAGAAGTTTGTCGTATTGAAGAAGAAAAAGGTGTGAAAACATTTGAGCCTGGCTGTGGAGCAATCCACCGTTGTTTGGCACATTTGGGTAAAATTTAATTGATTTACTCAAACGGATGTTTTTAAGCAGTCTAAATAGGCTGCTTTTTTTATCATTGGATCATAGAATTGTTGAAAATAAATACAGAAAATCGTTGTATTTAAAATAAATTCGCTACTTTTGCTTTAAAAATAAACTATTGATCATTTTAAAGGAGTTCAATGCTTGACGACAAAAGCATTAAATTGTTTAATACGCCCCATCGGCGTGATAGCTCAGTAGGTAGAGCAACGGATTGAAAATCCGTGTGTCCCCAGTTCGATCCTGGGTCTCGCCACCATATTTAAAAAATTTTCAAGATTTCAATCCCTGATCCCATCAGGGATTTTTTTTGGGTAAAAAATACTCACTCGAATCAAGTTGCGTAAAAAAGTCATGATTTATATTGACTATTGCACTGAGATACGGCTTAATACACCGCATCGGCGTGATAGCTCAGTAGGTAGAGCAACGGATTGAAAATCCGTGTGTCCCCAGTTCGATCCTGGGTCTCGCCACCATATTCAAAAAACCTCAAACATTGTTTGGGGTTTTTTATTGCCTGTTTTTAAGATCAGATAAAGCCGTGGATCAGCGAATAAGCTTTGATGAGGTAAATGGATTGTCTTACAAAATAGGTTATTGAACTTTGTGAATGTCGTAAAATATAATCTTATTCAGAACAATAGATAGCTATAAAAACAATGAAAGATTTATTTTCATCGGGTAGTCAGCTTTATCAGCAAGCTCGACCCAGTTATCCGCCAGAAGTTATTCAGGAAATTTTAAATCATGTTCCTGCACGTGGTTTTGCGTGGGATTGTGGTGCGGGCTCTGGACAATTCACTCAGCTTTTAGCCCCTTATTTTGATCATATTGTTGCAACAGATATTAGTGCGCAACAATTACAACATGCACCATATTTTGACAATGTCAGTTATCAAGTCCAAGCTTCGGAAAAAACCACATTTCCTGCACTAGGATTTGACTTGATTACTGTTGCACAAGCGATTCATTGGTTTGATTTTGATGCATTTTATCGTGAAGTCTGCCGTACTTTAAAACCCGATGGTGTTTTAGCAGTCATCGGCTATGGTTTGATTCAAGTTGAAAATCAAGCAGTCAATGCTTTGGTTCAAAGGTTATATTGCGAGCAACTCAATGGCTATTGGGATGCTGAACGTCGCTTTATTGATGAAGAATATCAGACCATTCCCTTCCCATTTGAATTTGAAGAAATACAGGTCCCTGCATTTAAAATGCAGTATCAATGGACAGCAGCACAATTATTAAAATATTTATCGACATGGTCAGCGGTGAAACATTATTGTGAGAAAAATCCAAGTCAAGATCATCCTTTGGTGGCATTGGCTGAAGTATTGACTGCAGCACATGAGGATTTGATTTTAGAATTTCCGATTTTTCTCAGAGTGGGGAAATTGAAGCAGGTGAAGAAAAAACGCTTTATGAAAAAATAGAATAAGTATCGAATTTTATCTTGGATTACAAGATATATGATTAACAATATGCTTACTTATATATTATTTTTAAGTAAAATAAATTATGAACGCCTCACATAAAAAATTACCTCTGACTTTATTCCTTTCTTTATTAAGTACAACTTCGTTTGCAACAACGGGCTATTTTATGCATGGCTATGGTGTCAAAGCACAAGGCAGTGCAGGAACCTCAATCGCACAATTCCAGGATGCTTTGACTATTGCGAACAACCCTGCTGGCTTGAGTTGGATCGGTAGTCGTGTTGATGTTGGAGCAACTGTGTTTTCACCAGATCGTTCAGCACAAATCAGTGGCAATCAAATGCCACAAGGCTATCCCAATGCCAATGGCTCATATGATGGCAATGGACGTAAATACTTTGTTTTGCCTGAAGTGGCTTTGAATCATCAAATCAATGATCAGGTTGCTTTAGGTTTGGCTATTTATGGCAATGGTGGGATGAATACGGGCTATAAGAATAACCCCTTTGCAGCATTTGGTAATTCAGGTACTGCCGGTGTAGATTTAACACAAGTCTTTATTTCTCCTGCAGTGTCTTGGAAATATGCAGAGAATCAATCAGTTGGTATCGCCACCAATATTCTTTATCAACGTTTTGAGGCAAAAGGCATCACAGCCTTTGCAGGTTATTCGGCAGATGGTTCAAATCTTAGTAATCGTGGCAAAGATTCTGCCACTGGAATTGGCGCACGCATTGGCTGGGCGGGCAACTTTTTTGATGACCGTTTGACCTTAGGTGCAAATTATTCTTCAAAAATTAATGCCGATCGCTTTGAAAAGTATCAAGGTTTATTTGCAGAGCAGGGTGACTTTGATGTACCTGAAAGTTATGGCATTGGCGTGGCTGTTAAAGTAACGCCTAAATTAACCCTTGCTGCTGATGTGCAACGCATTAATTATTCGGATGTAAAAGCGGTTGGAAATCGATTTGATGCCGCTCAGTTACAACAAGGGCATGTTTTTGGTACAGATCAAGGTCCAGGTTTTGGTTGGGAAGATATCAATGTTTATAAATTGGGTGTGAGCTATCAAGCACATCCGAAACTGACCTTAAGAGCAGGTTATAGCCACAATGATCAGCCGATCCCATCCAGTGAAGCATTCTTAAATATTCTTGCACCAGGTGTGATTCAAGATCATCTGAGTGTCGGGGCAACCTATCATATTGATCAGCACCAAGAACTCAGTGTAGCGTATACCCATGCCTTAGAAGATGAGGTTAAAGGTCAGATTTCCCCTGCGTTTGGTGGTGGTGAAGCTAAACTGAAAATGAGTCAAGATATTCTCGGTGTATCTTATGGCTACAAATTCTAAAATTTAGCGCTATTCCATTTCAACGACTTCACAGAAAGGTTAGTGTTCACTGACCTTTTTTAAATCCTGAATCAATCGTTTACCTAGACAAACAACTTCTATTTCTTCATAGCCCAATTGCTCGTAGAAGCTCTGTACGTCGATATTATCCTTACGGATGAGAAGTTGTAGCTTTGGACAGCCAAGTGCGATTAAGCGCTTCTCTAGTTGCTGTATCAGTGCGGTTGCCACACCATTGCGCTGTGCATGCGGATGTACGGCAAGATAATTGACCCAACCACGATGCCCATCATAGCCACCCATGACGGAAGCAATCAATTGATCATCTTTGACTGCCAGTAAAAATAAGCCATCTTTTTGCGCAACTTTTCTAAAAATATCAATTTCAGGGTTATTCCACGGACGGGTTAGATCACAGATTTCCCAGAGTGCAATGACATCATCTATGTCTGTTTCTTGAAATTGTTTAATGATAAACATCGCTTTTTATCTCTTGTTTTAAAAGAATGTTTACAACAGATTAATATAAAAATGAAACAATGATAAGTTTATTTTTTAGCCAAATTTATGTTGTGGGATGTATTTTAAAAGTTGAACAATTTTTGAATAGTGATTTTTTATTCAATAAAAATATGCATAATGGTGAAAAGATAATTTAAAACAAGAAAAGGATTTTTACGTGAATCAACAGGAATTTGATTACATTATTATTGGTGGTGGTAGCTCAGGCTGTGTATTGGCAGGGCGACTCTCAGAAAATTCATCTGTATCTGTGTGTTTGCTTGAAGCGGGTGGCGCAGGAGATGGTTGGAAAGTCGAAGTACCTTGTGCAGCGGTGATTAGCATTCCCACCAAAATCAATAATTGGGCATTTGAAACTGTTCCGCAACGTGGTTTAAATGGTCGAAAAGGCTATCAACCGCGTGGTAAGTGCTTAGGTGGTTCATCTGCAATCAATGCCATGGTCTATATCCGAGGACATCGTCAAGACTATGATGATTGGGCTGCACTGGGCAATGAAGGTTGGTCTTATGACGAAGTCCTGCCTTATTTTATCAAATCAGAAAAAAACGAAAGAATAAAAGATCAATATCATGGCAATGATGGGCCACTCTCCGTGATTGATTTACACAGTGATAATCCACTCCAAGAAAAATACATCGCTGCGGCAAAAGAGCAAGGCTATAAAATTCTTGATGATTTTAATGGTGCTGAACAAGAAGGTTTAGGTGTTTACCAAGTTACGCATATCAATGGTGAGCGTTGTAGCTCTGCACGTGCTTATTTATTTCCACATCGTGAACGTAAAAATCTAACGATAGAAATCCATGCTCAAACCCATCGTATTTTGATTGAAAATGGCGTGGCTGTCGGTGTGGAGTATAAACAGAATGGGCAACTCAAACAGATTCGTGCGCGCCGTGAGGTTTTATTAAGTGCAGGCGCAATGCAGTCACCGCAAATCTTAATGCTATCAGGTGTGGGTGATCAGCAAGAGTTGATGCAACATGGTATCGAAGTGAAGAAGCATCTGCCTGGTGTGGGTAAGAATTTTCATGATCATCCAGATTTTATTTTTGCTTATAAGGTCAGTGAAATTCAGGGCACATTTGGTTTATCTATTGCGGGCTCAATTGATTTATTCAAGCAGATTGGGCGCTATCGTAAGGAGCGCCGTGGTTTAATCACCACCAATTTTGCAGAATGTGGTGGCTTTATTAAAAGCTCTGATGAGCAAACCGTACCAAACCTACAATTGCATTTTGTAGTGGCATTAGTCGATAACCATGCACGTACAATGCATACGGGACATGGTATTTCATGTCATGTTTGTCTGCTCAATCCGAAAAGCCGTGGCACCATTAAAATCAGTGGGTCAAGTATTGATGATCCTTTGCTGATAGATCCTGATTTTTATGGTGATGAATCTGATTTAGAGGAAATGGTTAAAGGGTTTAAGCTGACCCAAAAGTTAATGGAATCGAATGCTTTTAAAAGCATGATTAAAGAAGATTTATTTACATCTAATATTCAAACGGACGAAGAGATTCGGCAAATATTACGAGATCGTTCAGATACGGTTTATCACCCTGTTGGCAGTTGTAAGATGGGTGTGGATGATATGGCTGTGGTTGATCCACGATTGCGTGTTTATGGTATTCAGAACTTACGTGTGGTGGATGCATCGATTATGCCAAAAGTGGTCAATGGGAATACCAATGCGCCTGCGATTATGATTGCTGAAAAGGCAGTCGATATGATTCGTGAGGATCAGGCTGGTGTGGCGTTTATTGAGAAGAAAGTGAAAGATGGTGTTGCTTAGTTTAAAAAATCACTTATTAATCAATCAGTATTGGACATTCTCCCCCCTCATCCTAACCTTCTTCCACTACGTCTTGCACTTCAACAAAGCAATGCTTTGTTTCGCTCAGGGAGAAGGGACTTTACAGTGTGAATTAATATCAATTCAAAATCATTCTTAATCAATAAGTATTGAAGTCCTCTCTCCCTCAGGGAGAGAGTTAGAGAGAGGGGATTTTAAATTTCTCCTGCATCTTCTTGCGAAGTTATACCTTTCGATCAAAGTTAAATAATATAAAACTTAAAGGTTTGCACAGACTCGACATACATTGAAAAATTTAAATTGCTTTGCGTAGTCGATGCCTCACTTTTGAAGGATCAAAAGTGACAAAAATCCTTTGTTGGACAAAGGGGATATCCATATCGCCCTTGTCCAACAGCGACATCCATGTCGCCTCACGATAGCATCACCTCGTTTAAAGCAATTGGTGTAAAAAGGCAAAAGAGGTTAATTTATATAAAGTTGATTTAACAGATTGGCATTAGTTTCTCCTCCTGAGAGGAGTGATGTTCATTGCGAATCTTATTGATTAGACATAAAAAACGCCCTTACGGGCGTTTCTTATTTTTACAACAGATTTAAAATCTTATGCAGATTTCTTCTCTTGAGCTTGTGCAGTCAACATATGACCAGTTTCTTCAAAGTTAGAGTGCCAAGAAAGCGCTTCACGAAGAATATGAGGTGTTTGACCGCCTTTCTCACATGCACGATCAAAGTAATCGTTCAATGCATCACGGTACATTGGGTGTGCACAGTTGTCGATGATTGCACGAGCACGTTCACGCGGTGCAAGACCACGTAAGTCAGCAAGACCTTGTTCAGTTACAAGGATGTCAACATCGTGTTCAGCATGGTCAACGTGAGAAGCAAATGGAACAACAGAAGAAATGTCGCCGCCTTTTGCAATTGATTTCGTTACGAAGATTGCAAGGTGCGCATTACGTGCGAAGTCACCTGAACCACCGATACCATTCATCATTTTTGTACCACATACGTGAGTAGAGTTTACGTTGCCGTAAATATCGAACTCAAGTGCAGTGTTGATGCCGATGATGCCTAAACGACGAACCAATTCAGGATGGTTTGAAATTTCTTGTGGGCGTAATACAAGTTTGTCTTTGTATTGTTCAAGGTTGTTAAATACTTTTTCGCCATATTTAGCAGAAAGTGTAATTGATGAACCTGAAGCAAACTTCATTTTACCCGCATCGATCAATTCGAATGTACAGTCTTGAAGTACTTCTGAATACATGACTAAGTCTTCAAAGTTAGATTCTTTAAGACCTGTGAGTACTGCGTTTGCAATCGAACCAATACCTGCTTGTAAAGGACCTAAGTCTTTTGGTAAACGACCTTCTGCAACTTCTTTTTCAAAGAAAGCGATTAAGTGGTTTGCAATACCTTGAGTTTCATCATCCGCATCAGCAACGGTAGATGGAGAGTCATGCAATTCGCTGTTGATTACGATACCGACAATTTTAGCAGGATCGATATTGATCGCAGGTGTACCAATACGCTCATCCACTTTAGTCAATGGAATTGGTTGACGTGTTGGACGGTAAGTAGGGATATAAATATCGTGTAAGCCTTCGAAAGCAGGGCTTAAGTTAGTGTTGATTTCTACAATCACTTTTTCAGCAAAAATTGCAAAGCTAGCAGAGTTACCTACTGAAGTTGTTGGAATGATGCCACCATCTTCAGTGATCGCAACAGCTTCAATCACAGCTACATCAGGTTTTTTCAACTGAAGGTTACGCATTTGTTCAACAGTTTCAGACAAATGTTGGTCAATGAACATCACTTCGCCTTTGTTGATGGCTTTACGTAAAGTGTTGTCCACTTGGAAAGGTAAGCGACGAGCAAGTACACCCGCTTCAGTCAATTTTTTGTCAAGATCATTACCTAGACTTGCACCTGTGATTAATGTGATTTTTAACGGATTTTTTTCCGCTTGTGCTACCAATGCCAAAGGTACAGCTTTCGCTTCACCTGCACGGGTAAAACCACTCATCCCAACAGTCATGCCATCTTGGATAAAGGTAGCAGCTTGTTCTGCGCTCATCACTTTGTTGTGGAGTGATGCTAAACGAATACGATCTAAAGACATGGTTTACGCTCAATTCTTGTTCAAAACTAGACGGATTGTACCGCCCTAAATGTAAATTGTGCATGCCTCTAATGCTAAGGTCTAATTTTTTCAGTAAATGTGGGTATAAAATTTTGTGATGGTTTTTAAGTTATTATTTATTAACGAAATAATAGTGACTGTTTGATAAATAAACAAATTCAAATGTTGATTTATTGAGCGATCATTAGAAATGATCACTCAAAGTTTGTTTGATTTTTTGGATCGGATTTGTAGGTGTTGATTCTTCCTCAATTTTTATATGAAGTGGAAGAGAAATAACTGCTTGTAGTCCACCTTCTGGGCGGTTAGAAATTGACAATTCACCTTGGTGAATATCGACAATTCGCTTCACAATGGCTAAACCTAAACCACTGCCTTGCACAGTTCGTGCTGCATTTCCGCGCACAAAGGGCTGCATTAAATCTTCGATTTGATCTTCTGGAATGCCTTCACCATGGTCAGCTACACAGATTTTAATGTGCTCATCTTCAACAAAAGCACTCAATTCAATCGGTTCTGAACCATATCGTTTAGAATTATTAATTAAATTACCAATCAAACGCTTTAAAGAAAGTGAGCGAGCAGTAATAGTCGGGAGTTCTTGTGGTGTGAAACGAATATCCAATGGCTTAAATTGGATTATGAGCTCTTGTAACAATACATTGATATTGGTGTCTTGGACTTCCTCATCTGAACCATCACGCATATAGGAAATAAACTGGCTGAGAATCGCGTCCATATCATCGACATCATAAATCATGCCTTCTTTGAGGAAGTCATCATCCGCCATCATTTCAGCACTTAAACGGATCCGAGTGAGTGGTGTACGCAAGTCATGTGAAATCCCTGCGAGCATAATTTGGCGATCACGTTCAGTTTGTTCAAGTGTATAAACCATGTGGTTAAATGCTTGGTTTACTTCACGAATTTCCTGAGGTCCATGATTGGTTTCGAGGTAAGGAGCTTTACCTGTTTTACTATAACTATTGGCTGCATTTTGCAGGCGGAGTAAAGGGCGATTGAGTTGGCGTACAAGCGTCAGAATGATGGCTGCTGAGATGAAGGGAACACCCAATAACCACGCTAAAATCAATTCAGGGCTATAGTCTGCATAGGTTTTCAGTGGTTCACGTACCCAATTACCATTCATTTCAGGGGTTTGCACCCAAATGCGCGGGCTCGGCTTAAACTGGAAGTAGACGGTGACATTTTTGATATCAAGTTCTTTGGTCAATTGTTTTTCAATGCGACGGGTGAAAAAGTCTGCAATGATTTTCTCTTTAACATTGGGATAATCTTTGGGATCGGTAACATACTCAACCCCAACGCGTTGTCTCAGCCATTCATCAATATCTAATTGTTTTTCATCATGATAAATTTGCAAACGTGGGTTGTTGATCATTTCCAACTCAACCGCTAGAAAGCGTGCATGTTGTTGAATTTCTGGTAAATAGAGTGTTTTCCAAAAAAACCACAATGACATAAACAAGCTGAAGAACACCACAAATAAAACCAATACTGTGGTACGCATGGCTGCGGAACGAGGTTTGATTTTGTCTAGAAAGCGTTCCCAAGGAGTACGTTTTCTTTCCTGATATGCTTCAAAGTCTGTAAATGCTTGCGGGTCAATGGGTTCTAATTTCACAGATGAATCCTAATATTTGGTATATCGTGTGATTGGATGTTTTTTAGTTTAATGGATGATCGGGATATAGCAATATCAAAATATTGATCTACATTGTTTTGTTGTTATGCTTATTTTCAAATATTCCTTTGAATATTTCACGTTAAAAAAATACTGGCAATATTCCAATCAGAATATGCCAGTATTTTTAAAACAGATTCATTTTATAGAATCATCTTTAAGTTTATTCAGCACCATCTGGAACGAATACATAACCTACACCCCAAACAGTTTGGATGTAGCGTGCGCGCGCAGGATTTTCTTCGATCAAACGACGTAAACGAGAGACTTGTACATCGATCGAGCGTTCCATGGCACCCCATTCACGACCACGTGCAAGATTCATCAGCTTATCGCGAGTCAATGGTTCACGCGGGTGTTGTACTAATGCTTTTAGAACCGCAAATTCACCAGTAGTCAACGTTACTACTTGCCCTTCACGGGTCAAAGTACGTGTAGACAAATCAAGTGACCATGGGCCAAATGACACCACTTCCACGTTTTGGCTTGGTGCGCCAGGCACTTCACGAACTTGACGACGCAGTACTGCGCGGATACGTGCCAATAACTCATTAGGATTGAACGGTTTTGGTAAATAATCATCCGCACCCGCTTCTAGCCCTGCAATACGATCAGAGTCACTACCACGAGCGGTGAGCATGATCACAGGTGTATCAATGTTCGATGAACGTAAACGTCGGCAAATGCTTAAACCGTCTTCTACGGGTAACATGAAGTCTAAAACGATCAGTGAAAATAGTTCACGTTGTAATAGACGATCCATTTGAGTGGCATCGTGGGCTGTTTTGACCACAAAACCTTTGTCTTCCAAGAAGCGCTGCAAAAGGGTACGTAAACGCACATCATCATCGACGACTAAAATGCGTTCGACACGGTCAGTTTCGTTTTGTACGACATCTGTATTTTCAGCAGGTACAACTAAACTCATGATGCACTCCCTTAATGTTGTAAATTATAAATATTCGTTAATCTCAGTATACTGCCTAAGCTCTTGTTAAGACTATGTATCAAATTGCTCAAAAATACAATTTTCATGCGGTTTTGAAACCAAAAAACAACATCTACAAAGAAACGATAAAAATTTGAGACAATTCTATGGTTATAAATAAAAAACTATACCATTTGCAAATGAAACTTTGATGTATTTAGACAATAAGTTTTTGTTTAGGTAGATATATTCGTCATTGCTGTTATCAGAAATATTTGAACAGTGGATTGTGGGGTTCACAGCCAACTGGAGGTATTTCTGTTGCTACAAAAGCAAAGGTCAAAATCTGCTCGTAGTAATCAATATGGAGGTACTTTTATGTTTATTCAAGCGTATGTATATGGAGAAATCAAAAATCTATTTTCCAATTTAAAATTGACAATAGTGAAAAATATTTGGCTACAGCGCATATAAAAGTGCAAAAACTGATCTTAGAAAAACTATTTTACAAAGCTGTTTGAATGCTACTGATGAGAGCGAAATCGGGGTTTGCGTGATTAAAAACCAATAAAAATGAAGTTTAATCACTTTTTTCATTGTTAATTTGCAAAACAATTGTGGATTTTATGGTCTTGGTCTTTATAATCACTAACTTTTAGTCCTTATATCCTTGTGGAATTAAACACGATGACTGACTTAGTTCAGCAGTTGGCAAGTGAGCTTGCCGTACGTCCAAACCAAGTAGAAGCTGCCATTAAACTGATAGATGAAGGCTCTAGTGTTCCATTTATTGCACGTTACCGTAAAGAAGTAACGCAAGGCTTAGACGACATCCAATTACGCCAACTTGATACACGCTTAGTTTATTTACGTGATTTATTTGAACGCCGTGAAAAAGTAATCGAATCATTAAAAGAACAAAATAAGCTCTCTGATGACTTACTGGCTCGTGTCAATGGCGCTGAAACAAAAAATGCATTAGAAGAACTTTACGCGCCGTACCGTCCAAAACGTACCAGTAAGTCGTTTAAGGCGAAAGAAGCTGGCTTAGGACCGATTGCAGAAAAGATCATTGCTGAGCAAGTTGATCCAACTGAAGCATTGGCTGGTTTTAGTCATGAAGACTATGCCGATGTTGAAAGCCAGTTGGATGCGATTCAACACATCATTATTGATGATTGGGCACAAAATATTCCGTTGACTACAGATTTAAAAGCAACATTTGCCAAAACAGCAGTGTTAAAAAGTCTAGTGGCTTCAGATGAGAAAAAAGAAGTTGGTAAAAAATTCCGTGACTACTTCGATTTCTCTGAAAACCTCAATAAAGTGCCTTCACATCGTTTATTGGCGATGTTACGTGGTCGCCAAGAAAACGTATTGGGTTTAAAAGTAGATGGTGAAGATGAAGCACCATTGATTCGTATCGAAACAGAGTATGATCTTGAAACAGTTGAACCACAAGCACGTCGTGATTTCTTAAAACAAACTGCAAAGTTGTTCTGGCTCGGTAAAGTTCGTCCAACGATTGAACATTCTTTATTAACAGAAAAGCGTCTTGCAGCTGAATCAGAAGCAATGGATGTGTTTGCTGAAAACTTACGTCATTTGTTACTTTCAGCACCAGCGGGTTCACGTACTACGCTCGGTGTGGATCCTGGTATCCGTACAGGTGTGAAATTGGCTGTAGTGTCAAATTCAGGTGATGTCCTTGCACATAGCACAATTTACCCATTTGCACCGAAAGAAGACAAAGAAGGTTCAATTGCTGAACTTGCACGTCTTTGCCGTGAATTCAATGTCGATTTGATTGCCATTGGCAATGGTACTGCAAGCCGTGAAACTGAAGCAGTTGTCGCTGAAATGATGGCAGCCAATGCTGATCTTACATTAACACGTGTTTCTGTATCTGAAGCAGGCGCATCAGTTTATTCTGCATCAGAATTGGCTTCTGCTGAACTGCCTGAGTTAGATGTTGCGATTCGTGGTGCAGTTTCGATTGCACGTCGTTTACAAGATCCATTGGCTGAACTTGTGAAAATTGATCCTAAATCAATTGGTGTAGGTCAATATCAACACGATGTAAACCAAACTAATTTGGCGAAAACCCTTGATGCAGTGGTTGAAGACTGTGTGAACGCGGTGGGTGTTGATGTTAATACTGCCTCTCCTGCAATTTTGGGTTATATCGCAGGTTTGAATAAATCAATCGCACAACAAATAGTTGATTACCGTAAAGAAAATGGTCGTTTTGATAATCGTCAAGCTTTGAAAAATGTGCCTCGTTTAGGTGAGCGTACATTTGAACAAGCGGCAGGTTTCTTACGTATTCAAGATGGTTCAGAGCCTTTAGATGCGTCTTCTGTGCATCCTGAATCTTATGGTTTAGTGAATAGCATTGTTGCTGCAAAAGCAACGACAGTGAAAGATATCATTGGCAATACTGAAATTATTCGTCAAGTGAAAGCGGAAGAGTTTGTGAATGATCAATTCGGTCTTCCAACTGTTCAAGACGTATTGAGCGAACTTGAAAAACCAGGTCGTGATCCACGTCCTGAGTTCCGTACTGCGAAGTTCCGTGAAGACATCACAGAAGTCGGGCAGCTTACTGAAGGTTTGCAACTTGAAGGTGTGATTACCAATGTGACTAACTTTGGTGCATTCGTCGATGTGGGTGTACACCAAGACGGTTTAATCCATATTTCTGAACTTGCAAACGAGTTTGTATCTGATCCACATAAAGTGGTGAAACCTGGTCAAATTGTTCAAGTGCGTGTGTTAACTGTTGATGCTGAACGTAATCGTGTGAATTTGTCGATGCGTCCAGAAGGTTCTGAAGCGCCTGCAAAAGCACCACGTCAAAAGCGTGAGTTCAATAACAATGAACAACGTGGTGAACGTAAGCCTCAAGGCAAACGTCCTCAAGGTGATCGTCCACAGCATAATCGCCATGACAATAAGGACAAAGCACCTCGTCATGACAAGAAGCCACAGTCTGCTAAACCTCAAGAAAATAAAATCGGTGGTTTAGGTGCATTATTGCTACAAGCAGGGATTAAAGGTTCGAAGTAATCTTTGATTTGAAATAAAAAACCGCCGGAAGGCGGTTTTTTTATTGCAGCAGTAATCTTACCAATGCTCACCTGGGAACAAGCGTGCATAAGCACGTTGTACTAAATTCAACTTTTGTTGTTCGCCGACAGATGCAGTTGAGCTTGGGAATAAGTTAAAACCAATCGACATCAGTTTATTGTTAATACCAGGTGCGATTGAATAAGTAATCGAAGCCAAACGACCTAAATTCGTCGCAACTTTCTTCGGACGTTTTACGATAGCATACGCAACCAAATCAGCCGCTTGTTCAGGGGAAAGCGTTGGTACATATTTATAAATCTTGGTTGGTGCAATCATTGGTGTACGAACCAAAGGCATATATACAGAAGTGATCGCAATCTTGTGAGAATGAACTTCCGCAGATAAACAACGGCTAAACGCATCTAAAGCAGCTTTTGAAGCTACATAAGCAGAGAAACGGGTTGCATTTGCCAAAACACCAATTGAACTGATGTTGATGATATGACCATCTTTACGCCCCATCATTTGCGGTAAAATATTCAATACCAAACGTACAGCACCGAAATAGTTCAATTGCATGGTACGCTCAAAATCATGGAAACGATCAACAGATTCATGTACAGCACGACGGATTGAACGCCCCGCATTATTAATCAGAATATCAATATGATCGACAGATGCAATGATTTGCTTAGAGACTTCATCAATTGCATTCATATCATTCAAATCACACGGGAAAATATCCGCTTGACCGCCTTCAGCTTGGATCTCAGCTTGTACTTCTTTGAGTGTTTCTTCAGTACGAGATACTAAAAGGACGTGTGCACCAGTTGCCGCTAGTTTTTTTGCAACGGTTAAACCAATACCACTAGAAGCACCTGTGATAAGTGCGACTTTACCTTGAACCTTTTGCTGAAAAAGTTGCTCTAATTTTTGATTCATAGCTGTTTCCCTGATTAACTGAAATGAATATGTGCTGTATTTGTTGTTTCAAGCTGACCATGCATTGTATAAAAGATGATCATATTTGTTGGGCGCAATAATATACAAAAAAAATAAAAATACTAGTATTAAGTATCTGAATTTACAAAATATTTTTAGAGTAAATACTCTATTTATTTTTAACTAATTCAGTGATTTTTATCATATAACTGAGCCAGTTTAAAGTTAAATAATAGAAGTTCTGGACGGAAAATAGACAGTTAAATTTATGTGGATATAAAAAGAACAGAGAAACAAAAAAAACAGAGCTCTAATGAACTCTGTTTGTCGAAAAATTAGAATTTATCATTAGGATTTATGAAAAGGCGAGTTCGTCATAAACTTTTCTAAGTTGTTCTTGTGCTGAGATATGACCTTGATGTGCCGCTTGTTCAAGCCATTTTTCAGCATGACTATAACTACGATCTAAACCAAGTTGACCATTTAAATAACTGAGACCCATTTTATATTGAGCTTCTTGATCTCCACGTAATGCAGCTCGAAGATAACACCACATCGCATTACGATTGGTGATTTCATCCAAACTTAGATTTTGATCTTCAAAATGATGGGCTTGGGCTTTTTCGAGTGCAGCTTCGGAAGCATTTTGTTCAAATGCTTGGCGAGATGTTGAATCTCCTAAAAAACGGTTAAAAATATGTACCAACATATAAAACCTCCTTGCTAATCCATTAACAAAGTAAAAAGAGATTGCTAATCAGAAAAAATTGATTAGATATAATTAATTTAGCTTATTTTTTAAACTTTGCAAATAATATAATGTAATTTGTCAATTGCATTTTTTACGTATTGATGAATAAACATATTTTTTAACAATTTATTTGTGAAAATCTTAGAATATAGTCATGTAATTTTATTACATCAATGAAGTTTGTTATATTCACAAAATATTTGAATCAGGCAGCACCTGTGAAACGCTCAGGTATTTTTATTACAGTCTTATTGAGTTTGTTCATGTTCCAAAGTTTGTGGAATGTGGCAGCAGCTTTTTGCGACCATGAAAGTACCGTATCAACAACAGCGAAACTCATACCCTCGCATTTTGGACATCATGTTGCCCCGAATTGCACTCAAGATCAGCAACAGCATTCGATATCCTCTATTTTCAATGATGAATTATCGAAATCAATCATTCATGATCATATCAATGATGCCAAAGCACATGATTTTCTGAATCATCTTGAAGATGATCACAGTGATCATTTGCCTTCATTTGCGCATTTTATCGTGGCAGATGTGTCTCAACAGGCTGAACAACCCAAGTTTATTGCCTATCCTGAATCTGCCTTTATCGACTGGAAAAATCTGTACCAGTCGCCTGATTTATTCCTGCCCAATCCACCGCCCGCATCCGCCCCGCTATAAGGTGGGGTAGCCGAAAACATTGACCCACCACTGAATATTCATTTTAGTGGGGCATCATTATGTCTAAAAGTGTGTCTATAAAAAAAGCGATTCCTGTGTCTGAAACAGGATCAAAGGCTGTATTTAAAATACGGAATTCCATTCTCAGCACTGTTGTCATCAGTTTAATGTCATCGGTTGCATGGGCAGATTCATCTGTTCAAAAGCTGAGTTTGCAACAGGCAATTGAGAAAACAGCGCAGTATCAGCAGTCGCAAGGCGTGTGGCAAACTCAGCAAAAAATTAACGATGCGAATATAAAACAGTCAAAGCTGTGGATAAATCCTGAGTTGTCCATAGCGCAGACGGGCTTTGGTTCGGATGAAGAAAAAGAGCTTTCGATTGGTCTTTCACAGCGACTTGATCTGTTTGGTGAACGTAAATCTGCACAGCAATTGGCGCGACTTGCCAAAGATCATACTGTGCTGAATCAACGTATTTATCAGGCACAGCTTGAACTGGCAGTGAAATATCTGTGGTCACAACTGGCGATTTTTGAACTGGAACGCAATGTCGTGCGTGAACAGCTCAATGTCAGCGAAGAAAATCTGAATGCGATTCAGAAACGTTATCAGGCGGGCAGTGTGGCACAGGTCGATGTGGATCGTGCCAAGCTTAGCCATGCGGAAAATGTCCGTTTATACCGTCAGGCAGACTTGCAGTTACAGGTGGCAACACAGCAGTTGTCCAATGTCTGGGGCGATGCAGATAAGTCCATCCGTATCGGTTTAAGTCCACAGTCACTGTGGCCGAGTTCCACTCCGCAACAGGTGCAGACTTATCTTGCAGATAATCTGATGGAGAAATCACGTCAGTTACAGGTACTGCAAGCCAAAGCCACAGTTGATCAACTCAAGGCATCGGCACGTCCAAATCCAACAGTCAATTTAGGCATGAATCGAACCAGATCAGCTGAAACAGCGACTGACAATGCCTTGGTGGTGGGTGTTTCTATTCCCTTAATTTTCAACCGTCAGCAGTATGGGGTTGAGATTGCGCAGGCAAAGCAGGATTTACTGGGTAAGCAACAGGAATTTTATCTGAAACAGAATGCTTTGCAGATCGGAACCCTATTGACCGAGCTACAGGGCCTGGAAGTGCAGTTTAAAGAGGTTGATCAGTCTCAGATTCCACTCGCCACACAGGTTCAGCGTAAAACCCTGATGGGTTTCAGTGCGGGTAAATTTGCCGTGACCGATGTGCAACAGGCGACTTTGCAGTTGCAGGAGGTTCGTCTGCGTAAGGTGCAATTACTGAAAGATGGCTGGCAACGTGCGATTGAAGCAGAAAGTCTGAGTTTAGGTTTGGCACCAGATCAGATCATGGCAAAAGATGCGATTGCACAGATCAATCAGGCTTTGTGGCAGGACACGCAGGCATTGCCTGTGGTGGGTGGAATGAGTGAGGGAAATTAAAATGTTAAATCTAAAACACAATTTGAAAAATCAACATGGAAAAATCTCTCAGTCAGTGCTGATTATTATCACTCTGGTGATCACTGCTCTGGTTGCATTGGGGTTATTTATTTCAGGTAAAAATAAACCTGCCAAAACGGATGCGCATGGTCATGGTGAATCAGAAGCGCATGCCGAAGACGGACATGGCAAAGAAGCAGAACATGCCCATGAAGAAGGTGGTGATCATGCGCATGAAGAGGGTGCTGATGGTGAGGACGATCATGCCGAAGCCATCAGTCTAAGCGCACAGCAAATGGTGGAACAGGGGGTACAGCTTGCCAAAGTCGAAGTCGGTGCTGTGAGTAAATCAGCGTCTTATCCTGCCAAATTAACCGTGAATACAGACCGTCAGGCGCACGTTTCACCTGCATTCAGTGGTCATGTGCAATCAGTCAGTGTTGAACTGGGTCAGCATGTGAAAAAAGGGCAGGCTCTGGCAACCTTACTGGTGCCTGATCTGGTTGATCAGCAGTCCAGTTTACAGATTGCACAGTCCAATCTGCAACTGGCAAAGCAGGACTATGAGCGTGAGCGTCAGTTGTGGTCGCAGGGTATTTCTGCCAAGCAGGATTATCAGCGTGCTTATAACGCTTATCAGCAGGCACAGATACAGGTGCAGGCGACCAAAGCGCGTTTGTCTGCCTTTGGTGCTTCTTCAGGTTCAAATGGTCGTTATGTACTGACTGCCCCGATTTCAGGCGTGATCAGTAAGAAAGATCTGGTGGTTGGTGAAAATGTACAGCTGGCGGATCAGCTTTTCATTATTGATCAGCTGGATCAGTTGTGGCTTGAATTTATTGCGCCAAGTTCTGAATTTTCCACTCTGGCACCGAATCAGCAGATTGAATTTAAATCTTTGCAAACAGGCAATGTATTTAAAGCGCAGATTCAAACCCTGAACAGTGAAGCCGATGCACAGACAGGTCGTTTGCAGGTTCGTGCCAAAGTCCTGTCCAATGCAACTGAACTGCGTCCAAACTTAATGGTCAATGTACAACTGCAACAGGCAGGTTCGACTCAAGCGATTCGTGTGCTGAAAAGTGCAGTGCAGAAAATTGAAGGCAAAGATGCGGTTTTTGTGGCGCATGAACATGATAAGAAAATTGAATTCAGCCCACAGCCTGTGATTTTAGGGCAGGTTTCAGGTGATGGTCAGTGGATTGAAGTTCAGTCGGGTCTGACTCAGGGACAACAGTATGCGGCTCAAGGCAGTTTCCTGTTGAAGTCTGAACTGGAAAAAGGAGAAGCGAGCCATGCGCATTAATGATTCTCCTGAGGCTAAAACTGAAGATTTAAATACAGAATCGGCACTTCCAGAACCTGAGGGTCTGTTTGATCGGCTGATTCAATTTGCAATTAAAAATGCCATCTGGGTGATGCTGTTTATCGTCGCGTGGATCGGGGTTGGGGTTTACAGTTATCAGAAACTGCCGATTGACGCTGTGCCTGATATTACCAACACACAGGTGCAGATCAATACACAGGCGACAGGTTTTACTTCGCTGGAAGTGGAACAACGCATTACCTATCCGATTGAAAATGCGATGGCGGGTCTGCCAAAACTGGAAATGACCCGTTCGATTTCCCGTTATGGGCTGTCGCAAGTCACCATTATTTTCAAAGATGGTACGGATATTTACTGGGCACGTCAACAGATCAATCAGCGTTTACAGGAAGCGCAGACTGAATTACCTGATGATATTGCACCGACCATGTCACCTGTTTCCACGGGGCTTGGAGAGATTTATCAATGGGTGATCAAGTCTGAGCCGAATGCGAAAAAGTCCGATGGTACGCCTTATACAGCGATGGATTTACGTGAAATTCAAGACTGGATTGTACGTCCGCAATTGCAGCGTGTGGCAGGGGTCGCTGAGGTTAACTCGATTGGTGGATTCAACAAAACTTATGTGGTGACACCTGATTTAAGCCGTCTCCAACAGTTACAGATTCCATTGACGGATTTGCAGACTGCACTGACGGAAAATAATGAAAACCGTGGTGCAGGCTTCATTGAGACCAATGGTCAGCAACTTACAGTGCGTGTACCTGGTACGCTGAACAGTATTGAAGATATTCAGAATGTCACGCTGAGCAATAAAAATGGCTATCCGATCCGTGTTGCGGATGTAGCAACGGTGTCGATTGGACATGATCTGCGTACTGGTGGAGCAACTTACAATGGTGAGGAAGCGGTACTTGGTATTGCCATGATGATGATGGGTGAAAACAGCCGAACAGTCGCGAAGGCAGTCGATGCCAAAGTGAAGGAAGTTCAGCAGTCTTTACCCAAAGGTGTGGTGATTGAAACTGTTTATGATCGTACTGATCTGGTGGAACGAGCGATTAAAACGGTACAGAAGAACCTTGTAGAAGGGGCGATTCTGGTCATTATCATTCTGTTTTTATTCCTTGGAAATTTCCGTGCAGCTTTAATTACGGCATGTGTGATTCCATTATCAATGCTGTTCACACTGGCAGGTATGGCAGAACAGAAAATCAGTGCCAACCTGATGAGTCTGGGGGCGCTCGATTTCGGGATTATTGTCGATGGTGCAGTGGTGATCGTGGAAAACTGTATCCGTCGACTGGCTGAAGCACAGCATGCCAAAGGACGTTTACTGACCCGTGCAGAGCGATTTAAAGAGGTCTTTCTTGCCGCAAAACAGGCACGTCGTCCGCTCATTTTTGGACAATTGATTATTCTGGTGGTTTATCTGCCGATCTTTGCACTGTCAGGTGTGGAAGCCAAACTGTTCCACCCGATGGCAATGACTGTGGTTCTGGCTTTGGTGGGCGCAATTATTCTATCGGTGACTTTTGTTCCTGCTGCGGTAGCGCTGTTTGTAAATGGTGAAGTTAAGGAAACCGAAAGCCGCTGGATGTTGTGGTTAAAGCAGAAATACGAAGCACTGTTAAATTTAGCTTATGATTTTAAAGTGTTTGTGGTCACGATTGCGGTCTGTATTTTGTTTCTAACTGGTGTTTTATCGACACAGATTGGCAGTGAATTTGCTCCACAACTTAGTGAAGGTGATTTTGCCGTTCAGCAGATGCGTTCACCGAGTACAGGCTTGGAACAGTCCTTGCGGATGCAGGAAAATACCGAAAAGTTATTACTGAAAGAGTTTCCTGAAATTAAAGCCATCTTTGCCCGTACCGGAACAGCGGAAGTGGCAACTGATGTGATGCCACCGAATATTTCCGATGCGGTGTTGCTGCTCAAACCAAAGGATCAGTGGAAAAATCCAAAAGAAAGTATTGATGAATTACGTCAGCGCATGATTGCATTTCTGGATACTTTGCCTGGTAATAACAGTGAGTTTTCACAGCCGATTGAACTGCGTTTTAATGAGCTGATTTCAGGTGTACGCAGTGATGTGGGGGTGAAAATTTTCGGTGATGATATGGAGGTGCTGAATCAACAAGCCAATCTGATTGCGCAGAAAATCAAAAGCATTTCAGGTGCAACAGCGGTCAATGTTGAGCAGACTTCGGGTTTACCTTTACTCAATGTGGAAGTGAATCATGCTGCGGCTGCGCAGTATGGTTTGTCGGTAAAAGCTATTCAGGATTTGGTGGCAACAAGTGTCGGTGGTCAGAATGTCGGACAGATTTTACAGGGTGACCGTCGTTTTGATTTTGTGATTCGTCTGGATGATGCACAGCGTACTCCTGAGCATCTGGCAAGTTTGCCGATTCAGATTCCGAATGGTGGTTTGATTCAGTTGCGGGATGTTGCCAAAGTCGACAACATCGAGGGGATCAATCAGGTCAGCCGTGAAAATGGTAAGCGTCGTGTGGTGGTAACTGCAAACGTCGAAGGGCGTGATCTGGGCTCATTTGTTACCGAGTTGCAAAGCACTTTAGCCAAACAGCCAATGCCATCGGGTTACTGGCTGGATTATGGCGGTCAGTTTGAAAATCTGATGTCTGTCAAAGCCCGCATGCAACTGGTTGTACCACTGGCACTGATCACCATTTTTATTCTGTTGATGGCAGTGTTCCATAACGTTAAAGAAAGTTTACTGGTCTTTACAGGTGTGCCATTTGCGCTGTGTGGCGGATTGGTGGCATTGTGGCTGAGGGATATTCCGCTGTCGATGTCTGCGGGTGTAGGCTTTATTGCACTGTCAGGCGTAGCCGTGCTGAATGGTTTGGTGATGCTGACCTTTATCAAGGAGCTACGTCAGCAAATGGATGTCTACCATGCAACGTGGCAAGGTGCGATTTTACGTCTTAGACCTGTATTGATGACCGCTTGTGTGGCATCACTGGGCTTTATTCCGATGGCGCTGGCAACAGGTACAGGTGCGGAAGTACAGCGACCACTGGCGACTGTGGTGATTGGCGGGATTGTGTCATCTACCTTGTTGACATTGGTGGTTCTGCCGGTGATTTATCGCTGGATGAATGAGAAAAAAATCAAGTAACGCTTTAGAATCAAATACCTTTCTCTTTTACTGAAAGAGAAAGGTTTGAATGAAATGATTTGCTTTATTTGATAGCGGGTAATACACCTAAGCTAATAATGGTGTAGTACTGATTGGTTGGTTTAGCAGTTTTATCCGATTTCTCACTGACTTCAACAAGGTATTGACCCGCATGTGGGAAGTTTAAAATTGCGAAGCCGCTTGTATCAACAGTGAGATGGGTTGCTTCATCTTCTTCTTGCCCTTGAGCACGAATAACAAGTTCAGGTGCTTTTAAGCTTTGCCCATATTTTGTAATTTTGATTTGGATCGGCTGTTGCGCTGTGATGTTGTTGGGATGGGTTTTGAATTCAACCTGGATAGGCGAATCAATTACGCTTTGGATGGGCGATGTTTCTTCTTTGGAAATATAGCTTTGGATTGACCATTCACGTGTGATTTCTATAGGTGTAGGCGCTTTTTTAAAATCAGATGGAATAACGTAGTCACGTTCTTTAATCGGTTTTGCTTTATCTGCGGGCATGTCAAAGAAGCTTTTCCACTCTTTGTTATGTTGTGCGTATTTTAAAGGAAAAGAAACTTGACTTGAAATGAGATATGTCCCTTTTTGAGGGAGGGGTAAATCAATCAGGTTGGCAGACTTTAATGTGCTCTCAGAAGCAATGCTGATCTTACTTTGATCAGGCTGAATAATGTTAAAAACGGGTTGCTTTAATGCATATTCTGGTTGGAGTGCTTGTTCTGCATAAGCACTGATCACAGGAGTTTGAGTGTTTGATGTGATATAGCTAAGAGGAGCAACATAAGGTTCATGGGCATAATTTAGCGTGCTAAATGAACTGAGTAATAAGACTGAAAATATATATTTATTCATGTGGAGTAACTTCTCGCATAAAGTTTGAGCTAAAGTGCTTTCTGGTGAGGGAGTATATATGAGAATTTTATTATTTGATAATGGTTATCATTATTAATTTAAGATCAATCATAAGATATAAAATAATGAGGCGAAAAATGAGTGAACATGCAGGACATGACCATAGCCATGCAGTGGTGACAGAGGGCAATGCCAAAAAGCTGACCTTTGCTTTGGCATTGACGACTACATTCTTAATCGTTGAAGTGATTGCTGGTTTTATCACGCAAAGTCTGGCATTGCTTTCAGATGCAGCACACATGTTTACCGATGCTGCGGCACTCGCGATTGCACTGGTGGCAATTAAAATCGGCAAGTTACCTGCTGATGATAAACGAACCTTTGGCTATCAGCGTTTTGAAATTCTGGCAGCACTGTTCAATGCATCCATGCTGTTTGTGGTTGCCATGTATATCCTGTATGAAGCCTATCAGCGTTTCAGTCATCCACCTGAAATTCAAAGTATGGGGATGATGATTGTTGCGGTCATTGGATTGATCATTAACCTGATTTCCATGAAAATTTTATTTTCAAGCTCGCAGGAAAGTCTGAATGTCAAAGGTGCTTATTTAGAAGTTTTAAGCGATGCTGTGGGGTCAATCGGAGTCATTATCGGTGCTGCTGTAATCTACTTCACAGGCTGGATGTGGGTCGATACTGTTATTGCAGTATTAATTGGTTTTTGGGTTTTGCCGAGAACATGGATTTTGCTGAAACAGAGTATCAATATTCTGCTTGAGGGTGTACCTGATGAGATTGATATTGAAAAACTACGCAATGACTTACTGGCGTTGAAAGGTGTGGAAAGTATTCACCAACTGAAAGTCTGGGCGATTACTTCCAAAAATGTTCATTTAACCGTACATTTATTTGCACCACATGCAGACCGTAATGCGCTTTATCAGGATGCAATGGAAATGCTCAGTCATGAACATGGCATTACCGAGATGACTTTACAGATCGAAGATGATGAATGTATGGCACATGCGCACAGTACGACAGGGCATGCTGCGGATGAATATGATAATCACGATCACGATCACGATCACGATCACGATTCACATACGCATAATGAAAAAAACCATTCACATTAATGTGAATGGTTTTTTATGGATTAAGTTATTGATTGAGATTAGACATGCCATTCATGGCTACAGTCACGACATTTCCATGTTTTATTGGCTTGCATGAATGACTGCATAGAAATTTTAAAATCAGGTAGATCACGCCAAAACAATACACCTGCGATTGCTGTTGCTAGGAAGATGACCACTGTTGCGATTTGCAAAGTTTGACCTGCACCATTGCCAAAAATCCACATAAAAATGCTGATTACGACCAATAACAATAAGATGAAAATTAACGGAATCAAAAATACCAAGCTTTTAGGGACAACGGGACGCACTGCAGGTTCATTGGCACTGGCAACAGGAAGAATTTTTCGGCTTTGGCATTTTGGACATTGGTATTGCATGGTCATTCCACATTTATAATCTGGCTATTATTCTAAACGTTCTGCTTCAGAATGCAAAAAGACGCACTTCATATTGAAAATAGAATGCATCTATTATTTTCAAGCAGGCAATAAAAAACCCAAGTCTCTATGCTTGGGTTTTTTATTAAGATGTATTGACACCTTGAATATGGCGTCCCTACGGGGATTCGAACCCCGGTTACCGCCGTGAAAGGGCGATGTCCTAGGCCTCTAGACGATAGGGACAAGTGAGGCGACACAAGTAAAACTAAATGGTGGAGTCAAGGAGGATCGAACTCCTGACCTCTACAATGCCATTGTAGCGCTCTACCAACTGAGCTATGACCCCAGTCTGTGTGAGCGCTATATTATGGATAACGCTCGCACTCGTCAACTAAAAAATCAGTTAAGCTTCATCAACTGCATCATTTTTCGGCAATTTAATGCTTTCATTGAGCTTTTCCCAAACTTTTGCTTCTTTTTTGCTCGGGCCGCCAACTATTTCAAGCGCATGACGTAAACGAGCAAAGGTTAAGTCAGGACCAATCGTGACCATAGATTGCATCACAGGGGTTGAAGAGGTTGAACCTGCGATTGCGATAAAGAACGTTGGCATGAAGTCACGCAGTTTAATTTCCATTTGATTCGCCAAATCCATCAATGTTTGACTAACCGTGTCATTATTCCAAGTGAATAAACTTTCTAAACGCCAAATTGCAAATTGTAAGCTTTGACGAACTTGTTCTTCAGACAATTTTTTACTTTCAAACTGCTCTTTGCTTAAAGTTGGGAACTGGTTGAAATAAAAACCTGCCCAATTTACCGCTTCTGACAATAAGTTAATACGAGGTTGAATCGCAGCAGCAATCTCTTCCAATGTATTACGGTCAGATTTCCAAGCCAATAGAGTATTTAATAACTCAGCAGGAGAGAGGGCTTTAATCCATTGACCATTGAGCCAATTCAATTTTTCAACATCAAAGATTGGACCACCGAGTGATACACGTTTGATGTCGAAGTTTTCAACCATTTCAGCCAAAGTGAATTTTTCACTTTCATCAGGCATTGACCAACCCATACGACCTAGGTAGTTCAACAAAGCTTCTGGTAAAACACCAATGTCTTTGTAGTAGTTGATTGAAGTTGGATTTTTACGTTTTGATAATTTTGATTTATCTGGGTTGCGTAACAATGGCATGTGACACAATGTTGGCATGTCCCAACCAAAGTATTTGTAAAGTAATTGATGTTTCGGTGCAGATGGAATCCACTCTTCACCACGGATGACATGGGTGATTTCCATTAAATGGTCATCCACCACATTCGCGAGGTGATAAGTCGGTAAACCATCAGTTTTTAGCAAAATTTGCATATCGACTTGCGCCCAAGGAATCTCAACTTCCCCACGAAGCAAATCATTAAATTTACAAATACCTTCCTCAGGTACTTTCATACGGATCACATGCGCTTCGCCAGCAGCCAAACGGCGTTGAACTTCTTCTTGAGAAAGTTTTAAACCGCGACTATCGTACTTTGGTGATTCACCACGTGCTTGTTGTTCAGCACGCATTTGATCAAGCTCTTCAGCAGTTGCAAAACAATAGAATGCATGTCCTTTTTCAACCAACTCTAAAGCATATTGTTTATAGATGCCCATACGCTCAGATTGGCGGTAGGGTGCATGTGGACCACCGACGTCTGGACCTTCTGACCAATTGAGTCCTAACCAACGTAGTGAATCCAAAATCATTTTCTCAGATTCAGGAGTCGAACGAAGTTGATCTGTATCTTCAATACGAAGAATAAACTCACCACCATGTTGCTTGGCAAAACATAAGTTAAACAAGGCGATATAAGCAGTTCCTACATGAGGAAAACCTGTTGGAGAAGGTGCAATACGAGTACGAACGTTCATAAACAAATATTATTCAGAATGTAAATTGAAACTATTATAACGAAAAAGCCCATTTGCTTAAGGGTTAATTCACCAATAAAGCAATGGGCTAAGAAATTCTTTTGGGGAGTAAAGAATTTAGTTTTTTAAATCAATTAATTAATGCTTAATTGATGATATAAGTTAATTAAGAGTTATGCGGTTGGAACAAAGCTTGTACAAAACGTGAAAACTTTTGATGTTGTTCTGCTAAAAAGTTTTGTGACGCAGTACTTTTAATTGAAGCCAATACCTTAATCTGATCTTTGTCAGAGATTAATTTATTTTCACCACGCTTTTGTTGCGTTAATGCTTTTTCGATTGGCGAAAGTTTATCATCTACAATCGTTGATTGTACTGGTTTGTTGGTATCTTTAATAACTGCTGTATGACCTGTTTGCGTCATGACAGCTAGACCTAAACTTAGACCCAAGATGTGTAGAAACTGTTTGTTCATTCCATCAACTCCCCTTAGATGGTCACATTTTTGTTCTTTAACATGCGGATTGTAGCAAAATTTTTTAACAAAAAGTATAACTACGTCACATTTTTTAATAATAGTACACAAAAAATGTTTAAAAAACAATCATTGAAACGAAATGTAATACTTTATATTGATAGCATATAAATATGTATGAATCGTGAAGAAATTGATTTTAAGTTAAATCATGTATAAAAAATATCTTTTTTTAACATATTTAATGCGTTTTAAAAGATATGTAAATTTATGAATAATATAGAAAATATAATTATTAAATGTATGATTGTTAAATTGAAATAATAAAAATATAGTGTTTTGAAATGACTTAAAAAGAGAAACAAATGAAAAAATTATTATTTTTATCAGCGATCAGTTTAATTGCTGTTGGGAATGCTTACGCAGCGAAAGAATTTTTAAATGTGTCTTATGATCCTACGCGTGAGTTTTATCAAGAGTATAACAAAAGCTTTGGTCAATTTTGGAAATCTAAAACGGGGCAAGACATTGAATTTAAACAGTCACATGGTGGTTCTGGTAAGCAAGCACGGTCTGTTGTAGATGGTTTACAAGCAGATGTAGTGACTTTAGCACTTGCTAACGATATTGATGAAATTGTCAATGCAGGTCTGATTGAAAAGGGTTGGCAAAAGGAATTTCCAAATAATTCTGCGCCGTATACTTCTACGGTTGTATTTCTAGTACGTAAAGGTAATCCGAAAGGGATTAAAGATTGGAATGATTTAGTCAAACCTGGGGTGGAAATCATTACGCCGAATCCGAAAACAGGTGGTGCACCACGTTGGATTTATTTGTCGGCATGGGGTTATGCACTGAAACAACCAGGTGGGAATGATGCAAAAGCGAGAGAACTGGTAAAACAGATCTATAAAAATGTAAAAGTATTAGATTCTGGAGCACGAGGTTCTTTAACAACTTTTGCAGATCGTGGCATTGGTGATGTATTGCTGTCTTGGGAGAATGAAGCGATCCTTGCAACTTCTGGTGCAGATAAAGATAAATATCAAATCATTTATCCCTCTATTTCAATTTTGGCAGAGCCATCTGTGGCAATCGTAGATAAAGTAGTAGATAAAGATGGAAATCGTAATTTAGCAAAAGGCTATTTAAATTACCTATATTCACCTGTCGGGCAAGATCTTGCGGCTAAATATAATTTCCGTCCTCGTGATGCTAAAGCTGCGGCTAAATATGGTGCTAAATTCGCTAAAATTAAGCTATTTACCATTGATCAAGTGTTTGGCGGTTGGGCGAAAGCGCAAAAAACACATTTTGTTAATGGTGGGGTTTATGATCAATTTACAGCTGAGAAGTAAGCTTGAGTTCTTCTACTCATTTTGAATATCCCAGGGCTTCTTTATTAAAGAAGTCTTGGATTTTTAATTTTCTTATTCTATTTCTTCATATAGAAAGAATAAAAACATATAAAATATAAAAACATCAGGTGTTGGATGCTTTTGTAAATTAAAACAATTAATTAATCGTAATAATCCAATGTGAGTGTTAAAACGAGGCTTTTTCTTGAATTGATGTTTATCAGCTTATTTCATATATTTAGCATAATTTTAGATGATTTAAATTTTTGATTATGAAAACTAAGTTTAAAGCCTTATTGAGCGCTGCATTAGTTGCAACTGGATTAAATCTTGCAACGACAACGACTTATGCTGCAGATCGTGAATTTTTGAATGTATCTTATGATGCAACACGTGAATTCTATGACGAATTTAATAAATCATTTGGTGCGTATTGGAAAGCACGTACAGGAATCACTGTTGATTTTAAACAATCACATGGTGGTTCAGGTAAGCAAGCACGTTCAGTGGTTGATGGTTTAAAAGGTGATGTGGTCACTTTGGCTTTGGCAAATGATATTAATGAAATCGTCAAATCTGGACAAATTGATGCAGGTTGGGAAAAAGAATTTCCACATAACTCAGCACCATATACATCAACAGTCGTGTTCTTGGTTCGTAAAGGCAATCCAAAAGGCTTGAAGGATTGGACTGATTTAACGAAGCCAGGTGTTCAAATTATTACCCCGAACCCTAAAACAGGTGGATTACCACGTTGGATTTATTTATCTGCATGGGGTTATGCCTTAAAACAGCCAGGTGGTAATGATGCTAAAGCACGTGAGTTTGTGTCTAAAATGTACCATAACGTGAAAGTGATGGATCCAGCTGCTCGCGCTTCAATGACGACATTTGCTGAACGCGGTATGGGTGATGTGTTGTTGACATGGGAAAATGAAGCTATGGTCAGCAAAAAAGCATCAGGTGGTAAATTTGACATTGTTTATCCATCAATGTCGATTTTGACTGAGCCTTCGGTTGCAATCGTGGATAAAACAGTGAACAAAAATGGTAATAAATGGTTAGCAACAGGCTATATCAACTATTTATATTCTCCAATCGGTCAGGACATGGCGGCACGTCATTACTATCGTCCTCGTAATGCAAAAGTTTTGGCGAAATATTCAAAACAATTCCCTGCATTGAAAACATTTACCATTGATGAAGTTTTTGGTGGTTGGGCAAAAGCACAACAAACTCACTTCGCCAATGGTGGTGTGTTTGACCAGATTTATAATTCAAAACGTTAAAATTCTAAATGCTAAATTTTATTAGCAAAGAGAAAGCCTCCTATATTTAGGAGGCTTTTTTATGTAAATTAAATGTGTTTTTAAATACATAGGATCAATATGAGTATTCAAATCAGAGCAGCCACACCAAATGATATTGAGCTAATTTTTGATATTCGTACCGCTGTGAAAGAAAATCATTTATCCAGAGAACAGTTAACTGAATTAGGGATAACCGATTTGGCGATTTTAGCTTTGATCGAACAAAAGTCTTCCGTTTGGGTCGCAGAGTTTGAACAATCGGTTTGTGGGTTTGCGATTGCAGATCAAGAAGAGGGAAGTGTCTTTGCCATGTTCGTTTATCCTGATGCAGAGGGTAAGGGGATTGGGAAAGCATTGCTTGAGAGAGTTGAGCACATTTTATTCCAACATTTTTCAGAAATTTGCTTAGAGACAGATGGTCGTAGTCGAGCTTGTGCGTTCTACTCTCGTCAAGGTTGGCATATTCAAGAGCATTTAATGGATGGTGATGTGAAAATGCTGAAAAGACGTCCATCTACTCATGCGCTTGAAACAGAATAAAAGTGGTTTAATTTCTGAAAATAGTAAAGGATTGTCTTTTAAAACGGATTTCTCTATAAAAAGTAATATTTTCCTACAAAAAGTCGTTTGGAGCTTTGACAAAACAAGGTAATAATGTGCAGTTACTTTTTTGCTTGAACTGAAACCATACTTATGTCTCATATTTCTGTATTACTACACGAAACAGTCGATGCTTTACTTGCTGACCGCAATACAGGAATTTATGTAGATGGGACTTTTGGGCGTGGTGGACATACACGCTTGTTGTTGTCAAAATTGGATGAAAATTCAAAAGTGTATGCCTTTGATAAAGATCCTCAAGCTTTAGAAGTTGCGTATCAGTTAGAAAAAGAAGATCCGCGTTTTAAGATTATTCATGCCAGCTTTGCAGATTTACAACAAGAATTAAATCAATTAGATATTTATCAAGTGGATGGAATCATGGCAGATTTGGGGGTGTCATCGCCACAACTCGATCAAGCAGACCGTGGTTTTAGTTTTATGAAAGATGGACCACTTGATATGCGTATGGATAATTCCCAAGGTCAAACTGCTGCGGAGTGGTTGGTTGATGTAGATGAGGAACATTTAGCCAATGTGATTTTTCAATATGGTGAAGAGCGTTATAGTCGTCGCATTGCCAAAGCCATTAAGCAAGCGGGTTATATCAAAACCACGGGTGAATTGGCTGAAATTGTGAAAGTTGCTCATCCGAAGTGGGAAAAAAATAAGCATGCGGCAACGCGTACATTCCAAGCAATTCGTATTGAAATCAATAAAGAGTTGGATGATGTACATGTTTTTTTACCGCAGGCTGTAGATTTGCTAAAATCAAATGCACGTTTAGCAGTGATTAGCTTTCATTCTTTAGAAGATCGTATCATTAAGCAATTTATTCAAAAAGAATCAACATTGCCAGAAGATAATGGATGGGGTTTACCACAAAAGGTTATTGATCATCGTAGACTGAAAAAAGTAGAACGAATTCGTGCCAGTGAGGAAGAAGTAAAAGCCAATCCTCGTTCACGAAGTGCGTGGCTGAGAGTAGCAGAACGCTTAGAACAAAAAGGCGCAGAATGAAAGAAGAGATTGTAGAAGAATCAAAGCATAAATTGGCAATCAAAAAAGTGGTTGTTTATGGCATTTTGATCAGTGCAGTGTTGATCAGTGCATTTATGGTGGTTTTGCAAGTTTTTACCTATCGTCATGACTTTCGTGATTTGAATAGTTATATGCGTGAACGTGAAAGTATCAATGCGGAATGGGGACGTTTGTTGATTGAACAGCAAACATTTGGTGCCACAGCTCAAATTGGTACACGTGCTGTTACTCAACTTAGAATGTATTCACCGCCAGCTGCGCAAACAGTTGTCATTTCATTACCAACTGAATCAGCGCAGAACAAGTAAGGCATCTGTATGGTAGATAAACAAACTAAACAGACTCGGCAATCACGTAAAAAACAGCCGTCTATCTCAGGGAAAAATCCAATATCTTTAGATATGTGGCGTTTTTATTTGATGTGGGGCGTAGTATTGCTATGCTTTGTAGGGCTGATCGGTCGTGCATTTTATGTGCAAGTGATTAATAAAGACTTTTTACAAAATAAAGCCAATGCCAATATTTTACGTTCTGAAAAATTAAAAGCGATGCGTGGCGTGATTAGTGATCGTCATGGTGTACCTTTGGCGATTAGTTCTCCGATTATGAAAGTGGTGATCGATCCGCGTGAATACTTTGAAACCAAAGCGCAATTTGAAAAAATTACAGAAGAATTAAAGAAAACGCCAAACAGTCGTAAACTTAAACGACAGTTGCCAGATGAAAATTTAAATTTAGATGAATTGGCTGATGTCGTTGGTATTGATCGTGCAGATTTGAAAAAGCGTTTGTATGAGCGTCCGCGTTCACGTTATTTAGTCTTGAAAAAAGAAGTACCACCACCGCAAGCTGATTTTTTAACAGAACATAAGTTTGCAGGGGTTTATGCGGAAAAGACCTATAAACGTTATTATCCACAACCTCAACCCAATGCGCAGATTATTGGCTTGACCAATAGTGAAGGCACTGGGATTGAAGGTTTAGAAATGCAGTTGAACACGCGTCTCGCAGGTGAAGACGGTGAGCAAAAGATTTCGCGAGATAAGCACGGCAACCGTATTAACACGCCTGAAGTGGTAAAAGAAGTAAAAGCGGGGGAGAACATTACGTTAAGTATCGATTCTCGTCTGCAATATATTATGTACCGTGAATTAACCGCTGTTGGTGTGGCGAATAGTGCGCGTTCAGCATCTTCAATTGCTGTTGATGTGAAAACGGGTGAGATTCTGGCAATGGCGAGTTGGCCATCTTATAACCCAAATGATAAGAATGGTTTGAGCAATAAAGATGCCATGCGTAACCGTGGGGCAATTGATATGTTTGAACCAGGTTCAACCATGAAGCCATTTACAATTGCTGCTGGTTTAGAAAGTGGAAAATACACACCAAATTCGATCATTAGTACCGCACCAGGGACAATGCGTTTAGGTTCGCATACTATTCGTGATACCCATAATTATGGTGCATTGACAGTCACAGGTGTGATTATTAAGTCTTCGAACATTGGCTCAGCGAAAATTGCTTTGTCATTGCCAAAAGAAACATTACCTACTTTCTTTAGACGGGTTGGTTTTGGTCAACGTTCGGCTGTGAAATTCCCAGGTGAAAGTGGTGGTTTGGTAGTTTCACCTGAAAAACTGAATCCTTCGCAAATTGGAACCATGGCTTATGGTTATGGTTTGAACGCAACCATTTTACAGTTGGCTCAAGGTTATGCCATGTTGGCGAATCATGGTGTTGAATATCCTCTAAGCCTTTATAAGTTGAATGATCAACCGAAAGGCAAGCAGGTATTGGCACCTAAAATTGCAGATGATGTCTTGTTGATGTTAGAGCAAGTCACCATGCCCGGCGGTACAGCAAAACAAGCCAATATCCCAGGCTATCGCGTAGGGGGAAAAACAGGGACAGCACATAAACTTCGCCCTGACCATAAAGGCTATTCGAGTACTGAATACCGTGCTTTGTTTGCAGGTGTCGCGCCAATCAGTGATCCACGCTTAGCGATTATTGTTGTCGTGGAAAACCCGCGTGGTCAATACTATGGTGGCTTGGTTGCCGCACCAGTCTTCGCAAAAATTATGCAAGAATCTTTACGTTTAATGAACGTACCTTTAGACAAACCGCTTGAAACAGCGAAAGCATCCAAATAGGTAGAATATGACAATTTGTTTTCAGGATATTTATCCAGTTGAAAATATACAGGCTTGGATGTCTGAACCTTTTCAAGGATTTAATTTAGATAGTCGCCGTATTGAAACGGGTCAGATTTTTATTGCGTTGACCAGTTATTCACAGCCTGAAAAAACCGTGCAATTTGCGCAAACTGCATTGGATAAAGGCGCATTGGCGGTGATCAGTGAAACAGATTTAGGTCTAGATTCTGTTTTAGTTTGTCCAGATGTTCGTCATTTGATGGGGCAATGGCAAAAGCAATATTTACAAGCGACTGATCCAGTTAAAGCAGCACGAATTCTTGCAGTTACAGGTACCAATGGGAAAACCACAATTTCTCGCTTAGTTGCTGAATTGGTGATGTTACAAGGCAAAAAGTGTGCGGTGATGGGCACCACAGGGAACGGTATTTTACCGAACCTTGAATCGTCATCACATACCACTTTGGATGCTTTGCATTTACAAAATTTATTACATGCTTTTGCCAAGCAAGGTGCTGAGTTTGCTTCGATTGAAGCCAGTTCTCATGGTTTAGAGCAAGGGCGTTTAAATGGTTGCGATATTGAAATTGCAGCTTATAGTAATTTAAGTCGTGATCATTTGGATTATCACGGGACGTTAGAGGCTTATGCAGAAGCCAAATCTCGTTTATTTAAATTTTCCTCTTTAAAAGTGGCAGTGATTAATGTTGATGATGCGCATGCCAATATCATGTTGGATGCAGCCAGTAGCAATCAATCACATCCAAAAGTATTGACCTACTCCACATCTAAAGCAGCTGATTATCAGGTGTTTGGTATTCAATATAGTCTGAATGGCGCGACTTTCCATTTAAAAACGGAACAAGGCGAATTTACAGTTCAAAGCCCATTACTTGGACATTTTAATATTGAAAATCTTGTGGCGAGTTTGATCGTTGCTGAGCAAGCGGGCTTTGATTTAAAACAATTGATCGCCGATGTACCTAAATTAAAAGGTGCACCAGGTCGTATGCAAGTGATTCGTGATGCAGATCGTCTATTTGTGGTGGATTATGCACATACGCCCGATGCACTCACGCAAGTCTTAAAAACACTTAAACGTCATGTTGAAAATCAACTTTGGGCAGTATTTGGCTGTGGTGGAGACCGCGATCGCGGTAAACGTCCATTAATGACCAAAGCAGCATTGGAACAAGCCAACCCAATTATCATCACCTCGGATAATCCACGTACAGAGAATCCTGAGCAGATTTTTGCTGATATGAAGCGTGATATTGATTTTAGTCAACACGATGTGCATGAAATACATGACCGCCGTGAAGCGATTAAATATGCAGTTAAGCATGCACAATCAGGTGATATTGTGGTGATTGCAGGTAAAGGGCACGAAGATTATCAAGAAATTGATGGTGTACGCCATTGGTTTGATGATGTGGTCGAAGTGCAATCTGCAGTCAATATGTTATCCCGTAAAACAAATTCTCCAGCTCAGTAGGAATAGAGATGCACACCTCGACCACCAGTACTGTGCCTTTAGAGCCATGGTCAGCAGCGCAACTTGCTGAAGCGACTCAAGGTTCATGGTATTTAGACAAAGCACCACAAGGTGAAATTAAGCGTATTTTGACTGATTCACGCCATGCTGAATTGGGTGATGCATTTTTAGCACTCAAAGGTGAGCGCTTTGATGCCCATGATTTTATTGTACAAGTGGCTGAAAATGGTTGTCAAATTGCGATTGTCAGTCATCCTGTAGATGTTGATATTTGTCAGCTTGTTGTTGCAGATACAAGATTAGCACTTGGTTATTTAGGTGCTTATCGTCGTGCGCAAAACTCGCAACTTAAAGTGATTGCATTGACAGGCAGTAGTGGTAAAACGACCACTAAAGAGATGCTTGGTAGCATCCTGTCACGTTTAGCACCAACTTTGATCACGCGTGGTAATTTAAATAATGACCTCGGTGTGCCGATGATGTTATTGGAGCTCCGTGCTGAACATCAATATGCAGTGATGGAATTAGGTGCAAGTCATCAAGGTGAAATTGATTACACCTCAAACTTAGTGCAACCGCATGTCGCTGGGATTCTCAATATCGGCACAGCACATTTGGGTGAATTTGGTGGGCGTGATGGCATTTGTCGTGCCAAGTCTGAAATTTACAGTCATATTGACCCAGCAGGAACGTCGATTGTTCCTGCGCATGATGATTTCACGGATACGATTCGACAAGCCGTGCAAACTGAAAAAAGTTTGAGTTTTGGTCAAGGTGGTGATGTTTTTGCAACAGATATTCAGCTTCAGGCGCAATCTGCAACATTTACCCTCAATACTCCTCAAGGCATTCGTACTGTAAATCTACCTTTTGCAGGTGAACACAATGTTCATAATGCCGAAGCGGCAACTGCTTTTGCTTTAGCAATTGGTATTGCTTTAGATGATATTGTGATTGGTCTAGAATCTGCACAAGGTGCTAAAGGTCGTTTAAACTTTATCCAAAAAGCCAATCATTTATTTATTGATGATACTTATAATGCCAATCCAACTTCAATGCGAGCTGCTGGTGAAGTGCTTGCACAGCAAGATGGCATCAAAGTGATGGTGATTGGTGATATTGGTGAGTTGGGTGATACCGCTGCACAGCAACACTATTTGCTAGGTCGTGACCTTGTTTCGGTGAAGGGAATTAACTTTGTGGTTGCTGTGGGTGAATTTGCACCTGCAACTCAAGAGGGTGCAAGAAGCACACAGTACGGTAAAAAATTACAAGCTTTTCTAAACCAAGAACAAGCTTTACCATTGTTGTTAAGTTTAATTGAAACGCATCAACCGCAGTCCATGAGTTTCCTATTTAAAGGTTCTCGTTATACCCATATGGAAACGTTGATGGCTGACTTGATGGAGAAAGTTTAATGCTGTTTTGGTTATTTCAACACCTAGCAGGCTATGAAAATGCGTTCCAAGTGGTGCGCTACTTATCATTACGTGCTTTGCTGAGTGTTTTAACAGCACTTGCAATTGGTTGGGCGCTCGGTCCTGTAATGATTCGTAAATTACAAGCCTTAAAATATGGTCAAGCAGTTAGTTCATTTGCTCCTGAAAATCATGCCAAAAAAATGGGTACACCAACCATGGGAGGGATTCTGATCCTCCTCTCGATTGGGATCAGTACCTTACTTTGGGCAGATTTATCCAATCCTTATGTGTGGATCGTACTCGCTGTGATGGTGATCTTTGGTGCAGTCGGTTGGGCAGATGATTGGATCAAAGTTCGCTATAAAGATAATGCGGGACTACCTGCCAAGAAGAAATTCTTTTGGACGTCTGTAGGTTCACTCGGTGCAGGCATTGCGTTATACATTATTGCAACACAACAGGAAAACCCTGTACATACTGCCAATATGTTGGATTTGTTGATTCCATTCTTTAAAAATCTCAGCATCCCATTGTCAGCAATTCCACTGGGTATCGGCTTCATTATTTTCACTTATTTGGTGATTAATGGTGGTTCAAATGCAGTGAACTTGACGGATGGTTTAGATGGTTTGGCAATCATGCCAATCGTACTGGTTGCAGCAGGTTTGGGTGTATTTGCTTACTTGGCAGGTGATATTCGTTTTGCCACTTATCTGCATATTCCTTATGTGAAATATACGTCTGAGTTGGTAATTATCTGTGCCGCAATGATTGGTGCGGGCTTGGCATTCCTTTGGTATAACGCACATCCTGCGCAAGTCTTCATGGGTGATGTAGGTGCATTATCTTTAGGTGCAATGCTCGGTACAATCGCAGTGATGGTGCGTCAAGAAATCGTCTTTGCGATTATGGGTGGAGTATTTGTAGTTGAAGCAATTTCCGTGTTCTTACAAATCGGTTCATTGCGCATGCGTAATAAACGTGTGTTCCTTATGGCACCATTACACCACCATTATGAGAAAAAAGGTTGGCGTGAAACCCAAGTGGTGATTCGTTTCTGGATTATCACAATTATGCTGGTAGTTTTAGGTCTAATGACATTAAAATTACGTTAAGCCAAATTGAAACAAGAAAGTCGGCATCTCAGCCGACTTTTTTTATTGTGCAAGATCTGTGGAGAATGCTATGAATTTGTTAATGTGCCCAGTATGTCGTGAGGCGTTGAGCTTATCGGATAAAACTTGGCGCTGTGTCAATCAGCATAGCTATGATGTGGCAAAACAAGGTTATGTGAATTTACATGTAGTACAACATAAACATAGTAAAAATCCAGGTGATACGCCTGAATCAGTACAAGCGCGTCGCGCATTTCTAAGTGCTGGTTTTTATGCGCCTTTGCAACAGGCAGTAGTTGAAAAAATTCGTGAACTACGCATTGAAAATTTACTCGATATTGGATGTGGTGAGGGCTATTACACCAATGCGATGCAAAGTGAAGTGATGCAATGCGTGGGGGTGGATATTGCTAAAAATGCAGTCCAAGTTGCGGCAAAATTGAATAAGAATGTGACTTGGGTTGTGGGAACGGGGGCAACTTTGCCTGTGCTTGATGATTCAATTGATTTATGCACCAGTTTGTTTAGTCCAATTCCACAAGAAGAAATTATACGAGTTTTGAAACCTCAAGGCTATTTGATGGTGGTGACACCAGCACCAGAGCATCTTTATACCATGCGTGAAGGTTTATTTGATGAAGTGAAGCCACATGAACCACATAAGTTCGTAGAACAGCTTAAAGCACATTTTGAATTGATTGAGCAACCGATTGTTGAGTCGGTCTTTGAATTGAATCAAGAACAATTGAAAAACTTAATTGCAATGACGCCATACGCGTATAAGGCCAAACCTGAAAAACGCAAAAAGTTAGAACAACAAGAAAAAACTGAACTGAAAGCAGCATTCCAAATGTATATTTTTCAAAAGAGATAATCGTTTTGGGTTGTTTGGGTCATAAAAAACGCCATTCAAAAATGGCGTTTTTTATTTTTAAGTTTTAACTATTGAACTTCATTGATTAAGTTCTCTAGAGAGTCGTTTTCACGTTTTGCATGATCTTGATTCATGGTCGGAGGCGTTGAAGTGGTTGGTTTTAGTTTTTGTTCGCCATTCTCGTCAGGTAGGTCATCAAAGTCATTTGAAGCATTACGTGATGGTGTCACAGGAGCAGGTTTGTAAATAGGACGAGCTAAAGGTGGAGTTGAGCCACTTTCTTTACTTGCTTCATTGTTTTCGCCTTCAACTTGCGTTTGGTTGCTACGTTGTTCACGAGACAGAGGTGCCTTAGCATCTTTATCAAAATGAACCCATGCCGAAGGTGTGCCTTTTAGCGCTTTACCCATAAAGCTGGTCCATACTGGAAGTGCGGCAATACCACCATATTCACGACGACCTAAGGTTGAAGGTTGGTCAAAACCGACCCATGCGATCGCCACTAATTTTCCATTAAAACCAGCAAACCATGCATCTTTTGCATCATTGGTTGTTCCTGTTTTACCACCAATATCATCACGACCAATTTTCAATGCGGCACGTCCAGTACCATGTACGATAACGTCACGAAGGATATTTGCCATATCAAAAGCGGATTGTGATTTTAAAATACGTTGAGCTTGGCGATATTTACTTTGCTCTTCTTTTGTTAAAATAGGTTGTACATCATCCGTATTGGTATTACCTGCAATCACTTCATCGTCAGTAGTGACTTCTGCATCTTCTGTTTTTACAGTTTGCTCTTTTTGATTGATACATGGGATACAGGCATAGTCAGGATTTGCTTCGTAAATGACTTTGCCATAGGCATCTTCGATACGACTGATAAAGTGCGGTTGAATACGGTAACCACCATTGGCAATGGTGGCATAACCTGTTGCCATTTGCACAGGAAGTACTTGTGGTGTACCGAGTGCAATGGTGAAGTTGCGCGGAATTTGGTCTTCTTGTAAGCCAAAATCCATCAATAATTGACGAGCGCGTTCCACACCAACACTTTGTAATAAGCGTACAGAAACGGTATTACGAGAGAGGTATAATGCACGACGCAAGGGAATCATTCCTAAGTAGCGTCCATCCGAGTTTTTAGGTGACCATCTGCCAATACTGATCGGATTATCATTGACCATCGTATAAGGTGTCATACCTCGCTCAAGTGCAAGTGCAAGTGCATAAATAAAGGGCTTGATGGTCGAACCTGGTTGGCGCCAACCTTGTAAGGCACGATTGAATTTCGATTGATAGAAGTTATATCCACCCACGATGGCTACAATCGAACCATCATTTGGATTGATTGCAATGAGCTGTCCCTGTGCTTTAGGAACTTGTACCAATGACCATGCTGTTTTATTTTCATTTGGGCGTAAGCGCACAATATCTTTGGTGCTGACAATTTGAGAAGCACGACTTGGTGCTCCACCAACAGCATTGGCATTAATATATTTTCTTGCCCATGACATTCCAGACCATGGCACAGTGACTGTTGAACCATCTTGCATCTTTGCTTCAAAGGAGTTGCTATTTACTTTTATTACTTCGGCAGGGAAAGTATTAGCATAGGCCATAAACTCTTTTAAAGGTTTATCATGGGCTTCTGCACCACGCCAACCATGACGACGGTCATAATCCTCTAATCCTTTTTGTACAGATTCTTCTGCATATTGCTGACGTTGGCTATTGATTGTTGTATAAACTTTATAACCAGAATCAACAGCTTGATCGCCAAATTTTTCAACCAACTCTGAACGAACCATTTCGCCTACATAGGGAAATTTATTGCTGAGTCCACGGTCAGGCATACTGAGATTGATTGGTTCAGCGACTGCTTTTTGATATTCATCTTGTTTTAAATACCCGAGCTGTAACATACGCCCCAGAATCCAATTACGACGTTCTAAAGCACGTTCAGGATTGACTACTGGATTGTATTTTGATGGCGCTTTAGGTAGACCCGCGATCATCGCCATTTGAGCAACACTGAGTTGATCAAGGTTTTTGTCATAATAAATTTTTGCAGCAGCAGCAATACCATAGGCATTTTTACCTAAAAATATTTTATTGACGTATAACGATAAAATATCTTCTTTTGATAGGTTCTGTTCTATTTTTCGTGCCAAAAATACTTCTGTTAATTTTCGTTTTAAAGTACGTTCAGGAGATAAATAATAGTTTTTTGCCACTTGCATGGTGATGGTTGAACCACCTGTTTGCACATTTGAGCCTGTCACAGTTTCACTGACTGCACGACCTAAGCCCTTAAAGCTAATCCCACTGTGTTCAAAAAAGGAGGAGTCTTCAGCCGCTAGAAAGGCATGGATGAAATGTGGTGGAATCTGATTGTACTCAACGGGCACAGAAAGTTTGCCACCATATTCAGCAATCAGTTGATTATCTGCAGAATAAACTTGCAAAGGTTTAAGCAATGGCGCCTTTTTTAAAGAGCTCATTTCTGGTAACGATGGGGCGATATATAGGTACATTCCATAAAAGCCCATCGGAATTGCGACTAAGATAATAATAATCAGCAAAAAAAAGGGATGAATATGACCTGAACAAGATAGCTTTTTCATAACAAGTAAGTTTTAATAATAGCTAATGGCAAACTAATTGATGGTCAGTATAACTTTTCATTTGACGGATTGTTAGATGGGATATTGTATCTGTAAAAAATTAAGACCAAATGCAGTCGGTTTGTGTTATTTATTGGGGATAAAAAAATAATAGGAAATGTATCGTGCTTAGACTATATCGTAAGCCAAATAAGGGGTTAATAGGAGTAGATATTAGTTCTACTACTGTAAAGATTTTAGAGCTCTCTGTTAAAAACGGTCGTTACTGGGTTGAAAGCTACGGATTAAGTCCGCTTCTTGAGGGGAGTGTGGTCGAGAAAAATATTCTTAATCCTGAAGCAGTTGCGGATGCATTGGAACGTGCAGTGAATCTTGCCAATCCACAATCGCAAAATGTAGCGGTTGCTGTACCTACGTCTATGGTGATTCATAAAGTCATCGAGATGGATGCAGACATGTCTGATGAAGAACGGGAAGTTCAGATCCGAATGGATGCTGAGCAGTACATCCCATTCCCACTCGATGAAGTTAGCCTAGATTTTGAAGTTCTCAATGATAAATTGGCAAATCCAAACCGCGTTAATGTACTCTTGGTTGCGACGCGTGCTGAGAATATTGAGTCTCGTGTAGAAGTCTTAGAAATTGCAGGTCTATCGCCAAAAATTGCAGACGTCGAAAGTTATGCGATGGAACGAGCTTTTGCTGTTTTTTCAGATACATTGCCAATCGGTGCAAATCTTGTGGGTATCCTTGATATTGGTCATACCATGACGACATTATCAGTGATGCAAAATGGCAAAATTATCTATACCCGTGAACAAGTATTTGGTGGAAAGCAACTGACGCAGGACGTACAAAACCGTTATGGTTTGTCGTATGAAGAAGCTGGGCGTGCGAAGAAAGATCGTACATTGCCAGATGACTTTGAAACCGAAGTGTTAATGCCATTTTTAGAAGCTGTGGTTCAACAAGCAGCGCGTTCACTACAGTTCTTCTTCTCATCTTCTCAATTCAATGAGATTGATCATATTTTATTGGCAGGGGGGAATGCCAATATTCCAAGTTTATCTAAATTATTACAACAAAAATTAGGCTACCGTGTCACGATTGCAAATCCTTTCTTGCAAATGGGATTCTCACCACAAATTGATTTGAAAAAAATTGAGAATGATGCGCCATCATTGATGGTTGCGTGTGGCTTAGCTTTGAGGAGTTTTGATTAATGGCAAAGATTAACTTACTCCCTTGGCGTGATGAGCTAAGAGAGCAGAAAAAGAAACAATTTGTCGCAGTTTGTGTCGGGGTTGCATTAGTTGCTTTGGTTTCAGTGTTGTTGGCATGGTTTTATTTTGATCATAAACTAGAAGATCAAGAACAAGCCAACCAATTGGTTACTAGTACCAACCAAAACTTGGATACACAATTAAAAACCTTAGATGGCCTACAAGAACGTCGTAATGCGATTATTGAGCGCATGAAGTTAATTCAAGGTTTGCAAGGTCAGCGTCCAGTCATTGTTCGTTTAGTGGATGAATTAGTACGTGTTGTCCCTGCACAAATGTATATCACTAAATTTAGTCGTGCTGGTGATAAGTTTACGATTGAAGGGAAAGCTGAAAGTCCAAATACGGTAGCGGAGTTTTTACGTGGATTAGAAGCATCTGAATGGTATCGCAATGCATTTATGAATTCATTCTTAGCAGCTGATGATAATAAGAATAAGGCACCGAGTTCTGTGATTCCGCGTGTAGAAGAGTCATATGGAACTTTTGTAGTGACCGTAGATTTGGGTGAGATCGCATCTAATGCAGATGGAGATGTAACGAAAGCTGAGCAAGCTGCTGGGGGTGCAAAATGAGTCGTGAAGATTTTGAGCAATTAGATTCATCTGTTGATGCTCCGAAGAAAAATAAAATGACCGTTGAGAAGTTTTTTCAACAGTTTAATACGCTGGATATGAATAATTATGGTAGTTGGCCGTGGTCGGTTAAGATTACTTGCTGGTTATTTTTATTTTTTGTAGTCTGTGCAATTGGTTACTTTTTAGCGATTAAGCCGAAACTTGAAGCGATTGATCAGGCACGTACGGTTGAGCAAAATTTACTGAATGAATTTAAAGAAAAAGATTCTAAATTACGCAATTTGCAACAATATCAAATGCAACTGCAACAAATGGAAGCGAATTTTAATCAGCAATTAGAGCAATTGCCGAAAGAAACAGAAATTCCAAGTCTGGTTGAAGATATTAACGTGACTGGTGTGAGTTCAGGTCTGAAATTTAAAAATATTAGATTGGAACAAGAAGTTAAGCAAGAGTTCTTTATTGAACAACCGATCTCGATTGATGCGACTGGTGATTATCATTCATTTGGTAGTTTTGTCAGTAGTATTGCTGCTTTACCTCGTATTGTAACTTTGCATGATTTTACAATTTCAGGTGTGCCGAGCCAAGATAAAAAATCAGATGTGCCTGTTGTAGATTATACAATTAAAGCAAAAACTTACCGTTATGTTGGTGCTGATGGACAAGGGGCAGGTAATACCAATGCCTCAGCGACACCACCGCAAGGAGGGGCGCCACAATGAAAAAGCACATTAAACTAATTTGTGGTGCTTCATTTGCGATGTTATTGGTGGGATGTGATTCACGTATAGATGCTGTAAATCAAGAAATGGCAAATATTCGTAATCAACCCGCATTACCGATTGAACCAGCACCTGCATTTAATCCAGTGCCAAGCTTTAATTATTCAGCTCAACAGTTACGTAGCCCTTTTTTACCAAGTTCATTGGCGAATGAACTAAAAATCATGTCAGGCAAGCGCGTATATCCTAATTTTTCTAGACAGCCGCAACCACTCGAAAGTTATCCTCTAGAGTCGTTGTCGTTGAAAGGGAGTATGAAGGGAGGTTCTGGGCAAACGGTTGGTTTGATTCAAACTCCAGATGGGGAAATTGAGCGTGTACAACGTGGCAATTATATGGGAATGAATCAGGGTCGTATTATCGAAATTACCCCTACTCGTATTGATTTGTTGGAAATTGTTCCAGATGGACGAGATGGATATATTGAGCGACCTCGCAGTTTAGTTCTAATTGGTCCTGTGGATTAAAACGGAATAAGGAATAAAAATGAAAAACGGTTTGAAACGTATCTTTTGTGGGGATGGTAAGTTTATGAATAGTCAGCTTCGCCAATTTACTATGGCCGCTGTTTCAATTGCAGTGATGCAGGTTGCGACGGCACAAACAACCATGACCAATGTCGTGCCAATGAAAATACTGGGGCAAGGTACAGAAATTCGTGTGATGTTCAATGGCTTACCTCCACAGCCTCAAGCATATCAACTGGATAATCCTTCACGTCTCATTTTAGACTTTGATGGTGCCAAACAAAATATTGCACAACCCTCAATTCCTGTAGCCAGTGATGAAGCTTCAAGTGTTGATGTGGCAGCAGATGATCAACGTTCACGTTTAACGGTGAATTTAAATAAAAGTGGTGATTTTACAACACGCGTTGAAGGCAATACGTTTATTTTAAAAATTAACAATGCCAATCAAACAACAGCATTACCAAATTATGCTTCATCGAATGTGACCAAGCAAAGCCAAGGTATTTCTGATATTGGTTTTCAGCGTGGTAGTGCAGGTGAAGGTCAGGTTGTCGTGAGTCTGGCAGGGGCAAATACGCCTGTAGATGTTCAGCAACAAGGCAGTAAAGTTGTTATTCGTACTTTAGGAAATAAAATTCCTGCACATTTGATTCGCCGTTTAAATGTCAATGACTTCGCGACACCAGCGTCAACGGTTGATGCTTATAATGATGGTTCGAATGGTGTGATCACGATTCAGACTTCTGGTAGCTATGAATATATGGCATATCAGGCTGAGAATAAGTTAACTGTAAGCTTAAAACGCCCTGCTGAAAATAAGATTAATCGTCCGAATTCCAGCCAATCGTATACGGGTAAGAAAATATCTTTAGATTTCCAAGATATTGAAGTACGTCGTGTGTTGCAGTTATTGGCTGATTTCACGGGTATCAATATGGTGGCGTCAGATTCGGTACAAGGCAATATTACACTTCGTTTAAAAGATGTGCCATGGGATCAAGCGCTTGATATTATTCTTAAAACTAAGAATTTAGATAAACGTCGCAATGGTAGTGTGATTTGGATTGCACCTGTTGCGGAATTGATTAAGTCTGAAGAAGAAGAAGCGAAGGCAATTGCTCAAAGTATTAAGCTCGCTCCAATTCAAACTGAATATATTCAGCTGAGTTATGCAAAAGTTGCTGATGTTTTGAAGTTGCTTGAGGATTCAAGAGACCCTAAAGGTGCTCAAGCAAATCGAACAACGAATACGGACTCTTTGGCTTTGGAGAGTATGCTGAGTTCGCGAGGTAGTGTTGTTGCGGATACAAGAACCAATACATTAATTATTAATGATACGGCTCAAAATATTGATAAAGTACGTAAGATGATTGATCTATTAGATGTATCAGTCAAGCAAGTGATGGTTGAAGCGCGTATTGTCCGTGCGACGACTGACTTTACCAAAGAAATGGGGGTGAAGTGGGGAATTTTATCTCAAGGTGTAACTCGTAATAACGACTTATTGGTTGGCGGTAGTGATACTACGTTGTGGGATCTACGTGAGCCAGATGACGATGGTAAATATACAATTTCTCGTCCCGATAATTTAAATGTGGACTTAGGTGTGACAGCTGAAGGTGCAAGTAAAATTGCCTTTGGTCTAATCAATATGTCTGATTTTATGTTGGATCTTGAATTATCTGCATTACAGTCTGATGGTTATGGTGAAGTGATTTCTACGCCAAAAGTACTGACAGCAGATAAGCAAAAAGCTAAAGTGGCTTCAGGTCAAGAAATTCCATATCAAACCACTTCAACTGCAGGTGGAACAGCGACAGCAACAACCTCATTTAAAGAAGCGCTGTTGAGTTTAGATGTAACGCCAAGTATTACGCCTGATGGTAAGGTGCAGATGCAGTTAAATATCACCAGTGACTCGCGTGGTGGTACAGCACCGAATGGTGAAGTGATTCTGAACAAAAATGAAATTAATACCAATGTACTTGTTGATAATGGTGAAACAGTGGTGCTTGGTGGAATTTTTGAACAGTCGACTTCCAATACACAAACCAAAGTTCCTTTCTTAGGTGATATTCCTTATCTAGGGCGTTTATTCCGTAGAGATGCGAAAACAGAGAGCAAGCAAGAGTTATTAATCTTTGTTACACCTAGAATTGTTAATGACAGTCGTACGAGAAATCATTAATATAGTTTTAATGAAAGCAATTCGATAGGTGACTCCTTGCCAAGCAAAGAGTTTGAAACCCTGCCAAATATTTATTTGGTGGGGCCCATGGGAGCAGGAAAAACCACAGTTGGTCGGCATTTGGCTGAACTGTTAGGGCGTGAGTTTTTAGATAGTGATCATGAAATAGAACGTAAAACAGGCGCATCTATCCCTTGGATTTTTGAAAAAGAAGGCGAACAAGGTTTCCGTACAAGAGAAACAATCGTCATTGATGATTTAACATCACAAAAAAATCTAGTGGTTGCCACTGGTGGTGGTGCAGTCACGCAAATCATGAATCGAGAATATCTAAAAAATAGAGGTATCGTGATTTATTTATATACCCCTGTTGAAATTCAATTATTACGTACGCATCGCGATAAAAATCGTCCGCTATTGCAAGTGGAAAATCCAGAGCAAAAGTTAAGAGACTTACTTAAAGCTCGAGATCCGCTTTATCGAGAAGTGGCGCATTATATTATTGAAACCAACCAAGGTGCGGCTAGAGATCTCGCAAATAAAATATTGCAACTTATCGTTTCGAAAGAAATTGCTTAATCAATAACTTAAATCGTAATTTGGCAGGATCATGCAAACTTTACATGTTGAACTGGGTGAACGTCGTTATCCAATTTTTATCGGTAGTCATTTAAATCCACAACAATTGCTAGAACCCTATATTCATGGGCGACAAGTGATGATTGTGACCAATACAACAGTGCAGCCTTTGTATTTATCACATTATGTTGAAGCGATAGAACAACTGGGTAAGCAAGTATCAGTTTGTGTGTTGCCAGATGGTGAAAAATATAAAAATATTGAACATCTCAATTTAATTTTTGATGCACTCCTTGAGGCAGGCTTTAATCGTGATTGTACTGTTCTTGCTTTAGGTGGTGGTGTGATTGGCGATATGGCTGGGTTTGCTTCAGCATGTTTTCAACGCGGTGTTTATTTTATCCAAGTGCCTACGACACTATTATCTCAAGTCGATTCAAGTGTTGGAGGGAAAACGGGGATTAATCATCCTTTAGGTAAAAATATGATTGGTGCTTTTCAGCAACCTCAAGTGGTCTTAGCTGATATGGCGCAACTCAAAACACTCCCTCCACGTGAATTATCGGCAGGTTTAGCTGAAGTCATTAAATATGCTTTGCTGGGTGATGAGGAATTCCTCGTTTGGCTTGAGCAGAATATGGATGGCTTAGTTGCTCAGGATCCTGAATTATTGGCAGAGGCTGTTTATCGCTCGTGTGCGCACAAAGCACGAATCGTCGCCAATGATGAAAAAGAGCAAGGTGAACGTGCACTTTTAAATCTCGGACATACTTTTGGTCATGCTATTGAGTCTTATTTAGGTTACGGAGAGTGGCTACATGGTGAGGCTGTTGCAACGGGTATGGTGATGGCAGCTGATCTGTCTCAACGTATGGGATGGATTTCACAAAATGATCTAGAACGTACAAAAAAAATCATACAACGTGCACAATTACCTGTAGCATGTCCTAAAATTCCACTGGATGAATTTTTAGCTTATATGTCGCATGATAAAAAAGTATTAAATGGTCAATTACGTTTAATCTTATTGAAGCAACTCGGACAAGCCATCATTACTAAAGATTTTGATGTGGAGTTGATGAAACAAGCGATTTTAGCGAATCAAATATAGTAAAGGTTAGTTTCACATGACAGCAATTCGTACAAATTGGCAAAATATCCGACAATATATTTGGTTGATTGGTGGATTGCTGTGCCTTGTTGTTGCATTTGTTTTTTGGATTGCAACGGATACCAAAGAGCTGGTCACAGTTGCCAATCCGATTGAAGAATCACAGGTACAGATTCAACCTGAAAAAGTCGCTGCAACTGCACATTTAGGTGCGTTGATGGATGAAGTCCGTCCACTTGAAATGACTACACGTATGGTTGCAGCAGGCAGTCATGATCCTGAGTTTCGAGGTACTAAGTTTTTTCAAGACAATAAGAAAAATTGGACTGTAGAACTTTTTAAAACTTCCGATGAAGATGTTATTCGTAGTTTCTTACAGAAACAAATCGATCGTAAAAATTTTATTTATTTCCGTTTAAGTGGTGAGCACCAAACAGAACAATATGTTTTGGCTTATGGTTTGTTTAAAGGTAATGATCAAGCTAAAACGCAATTACAGCAGTTAGGTTTTAATTTACCTGCTTCCATACATCCGCAACCTGTACAGTTTGAAAAATATTTATCATTGGTGAATGATTTGGGTTCAGATGAAATGGCAAGTGCGAATAAATTATATGAGGTCAGACTTAAATCTGCGCCACTTCCTGTAGTAGATGAAACACTATTAGCGCAAGCGAAGTCTGCATTGGCTGCTGTAACAGGTTCAGCGACGACAGGTACAACAACGACAAAAACCACGATTACTCGACGTGATGCTTCTGGGAATGTTTTGGATGTGCAAAATTCTCAGTCTACGGCAACAGCACCAAATGTGCCCAAAGAAAGTTCATCAGATAAGAAAGTTACTGAGAAAAAACCGAATGATCATGAGGTCAGTGATCCATTTAATTAATTTTGTCCAGATTTGGGTTGTTCTTTGTTCTAAAATGGAGCGAAATGAGTTATATAAATATAAGATTGCACAATAATAGTGCTTTTTATAAGAGTTAGAATTTCATTATTTTAAACTGATGTCATAAATTCTCTATATTTTAGTTGTTTGGTGAGAATAAATATAAGTTGGCATATTTTTTGCTTTATTGTTGCGCTAATTGAGTTGATTGTCCCTATTTTGGCGCGAACTGATTTGGTTAGTGAGCGATTTTGGTCTATTGAGATGCTTTATTTCAGTGCGGAACTGGTAAAACAATTTTGCAATTAAAGTAAAAAACAGACTGGTATACGATGCTGACTAAGTGTATTACTTGGTCTAAGAAATACTGATAAATCGTAATTGAGAGTTTGAATGTTTTTCGCCCTTATGGGCCTATGTAAAAGAAGGGTACGCTATGCACATGCCATCGCCTAACACTGTAGCTCCCGCTCAAGGTTTATACCAACCGGATGAGTTTAAAGATAACTGTGGTTTCGGCTTGATCGCCCATATGCAGGGTGATGCAAGTCATGACTTAGTCAAGACCGCGATTCATAGTTTAAGTTGTATGACGCACCGTGGTGGTATTGCTGCAGATGGCAAAACCGGGGATGGTTGTGGTCTACTCTTGGCTATGCCAAAAGCATTTTTCCGTGAAGAAGCAAAAAAAATTAGTGACATTACGCTGAGTGAAATTTTTGCTGTCGGTACTGTATTTTTAAATTTAGATCCTGCTTTAGCTGCACACGCAAAACAAACGTTGACCAAAGAAATAGAAGAAGAAGGTTGTCGTGTAATTGGCTGGCGTGTTGTCCCAACCAATAATGGAGCGTTGGGTTCGATTGCAATGCAGTCTTTGCCTGCATTTGAGCAAATTTTTGTTAACTGTCCAATGGGCGTGACTGAGGTTGAATTCAACCGTAAGTTATTGATGGCGCGTCGCCGTGCAGAAGAAAAATTAACAGCTGATCCGTATTTCTATGTCACTACATTGTCTTCGAATGTGATCAGTTATAAAGGTTTGATGATGCCTGCATACATTGCAGAATTCTATTTAGACCTTGCTGATGAACGTTTGGATTCACATATTGTGGTGTTCCATCAACGTTTCTCAACCAACACTTTACCACGTTGGCCATTAGCACAACCGTTCCGTTATTTGGCGCACAATGGTGAAATTAACACCATCACTGCAAACCGTAACTGGGCTGTCGCACGTACTCCAAAATTCGAAAACCCATTATTGCCAGGTATTACTGAGCTGAATCCGATTGTGAACCGTACAGGTTCTGATTCATCAAGTATGGATAATATGCTTGAGCTTTTAGCATGTGGTGGTATGGATTTATTCCGTGCCTTGCGTATGCTCGTGCCGCCTGCTTGGCAAAACGTTGAGACTTTAGATGCGGACTTACGTGCATTCTATGAGTTTAACTCGAAACATATGGAAGCATGGGATGGCCCAGCGGGTCTTGTGATCCAAGATGGTCGTCATGCAATCTGTATGCTAGATCGTAATGGTTTACGTCCTGCACGTTGGGTCATTACTAAAAATGGTTACATCACACTTGCATCAGAAATTGGTGTGTGGGGATATGAGCCTGAAGATGTAGTCTCTAAAGGACGTGTTGGACCTGGGCAAATCCTCGTGATCGATACGCACACAGGTAAAATGCTCGACACGAAAGATGTGAGTAATCACCTGAAAAAAATGCGTCCATACCGTGAATGGTTACGTGAAAATTCAGTACGTGTTCAAGGTAGCCCAGAACTTGAAGAATATTTATGTGAACAAGGCCTAAAAGGTGATGACCTAAAAGCTGCACAAAAAATGTTTATGGTGACATTTGAAGAGCGTGATCAACTGCTTCGTCCAATCGCGGAAAGCGGTCAAGAAGCTGTAGGTTCGATGGGTGATGATACGCCAATGGCGGTATTGTCTCGTCAAGTACGTCATGTGACTGATTATTTCCGTCAACAGTTTGCGCAAGTAACCAATCCACCAATTGACCCATTACGTGAATCTATTGTGATGTCATTGGAAACATGTTTTGGTCGTGAACAAAATGTATTTGAACAAGGTCCTGAACATGCCGATCGTTTGATTGTTTCAAGCCCTGTATTGTCAAACTCTAAAATGCATCAAATTCGTACCTGCGGTCGTAAAGGGTATGAAATTGCTGATCTTGATTTGAATTATCCTGAAGTGGAAGGTCTTGAGGCTGCGATTGCACGTATTTGTGAAGAAGCAGCGCAAGCAGTACGCGATGGTAAAACATTATTGGTGATTTCTGATCGTAAGATTCGCCAAGGCTTCTTACCTGCTAATGCTGCTATGGTGACAGGCGCTATCCACCATCACTTGATCAATGCTGGCTTGCGTACAGATGCTAACATCATTGTCGAAACGGCACTTGCTCGTGATCCCCACCAATTTGCTGTGATCTTAGGTTTTGGTGCAACTGCAATTTATCCATACCTTGCTTATGATGTGATCAATGATTTGATTGCGAAAGGTGAGCTGTTGGGCGACCCAATTCATGCACAGGCCAATTTCCGTAAAGGGATTGATAAAGGCTTACTCAAAGTTCTTTCGAAAATGGGTATTTCTACGGTTGCTTCATACCGTGGCGGTCAGTTATTCGAAGCTGTCGGTTTGTCTGATGAAGTGGTTGCTAAATGCTTTACAGGTGTGCCAAGTCGTATTAAAGGTGCAACATTCGCTGACCTTGAAAATGATCAGAAAAAATTAGCTGAACTTGCGTGGAAATCTCGTAAGCCAATCGAACAAGGCGGTTTGCTGAAATTTGTATTTGATAAGGAATACCACGCATTTAACCCAGACGTAATTAATGCTCTACATAAAGCTGTACGTTCTGGTAACTATGCTGACTTTAAAGAATATGCGCAGCTTGTAAATACTCGTCCGATTGCAACGATCCGTGACTTATTGAAATTGAAAACTGAAAACTCAATTCCATTAGAGTCTGTTGAATCAGTTGAAGAAATCTTACCGCGTTTTGACTCTGCGGGTATGTCTTTGGGTGCATTATCACCTGAAGCACATGAAGCGATTGCCATTGCGATGAACACGATTGGCGGACGTTCAAACTCTGGTGAGGGTGGTGAAGATCCTGCACGTTATGGCACAATCCGTAACTCTAAAATCAAACAAATTGCATCAGGTCGTTTCGGTGTAACGCCTGCGTATTTAACTTCTGCTGAAGTGTTGCAGATTAAAGTAGCGCAAGGTGCAAAACCTGGTGAGGGTGGTCAGTTACCTGGTGGTAAAGTGAATGGCTTAATTGCACGTTTACGTTACTCTGTACCAGGTGTGACTTTGATTTCTCCACCGCCACACCATGATATTTATTCAATCGAAGATTTATCACAATTGATTTTTGACTTAAAACAAGTCAATCCTCAAGCGATGGTTTCTGTGAAACTAGTTTCTGAGCCAGGTGTAGGAACAATTGCTGCAGGTGTTGCCAAAGCTTATGCTGACTTCATTACCATTTCAGGTTATGACGGTGGTACAGCGGCTTCGCCATTATCGTCAATTCACCATGCAGGTTCTCCATGGGAATTGGGTCTTTCAGAAGCGCACCAAGCACTTCGTGTCAATGATCTTCGTGGTAAAGTTCGTGTACAAACCGATGGTGGTTTAAAAACAGGTTTAGACGTTGTTAAAGCAGCCATTCTTGGTGCAGAAAGCTTTGGTTTCGGTTCTACGCCAATGATTGCTTTAGGTTGTAAATATTTACGTATTTGCCACTTAAACAACTGTGCGACAGGTGTTGCAACGCAACAAGATCATTTACGTCAGGAACACTATATTGGTGAACCTGAAATGTTGATCAACTTCTTCCATTTTATTGCGGAAGAAACCCGTGAATGGTTAGCAGCATTGGGTGTGTCATCATTAAAAGACTTGATTGGTCGTACTGATCTACTTGAAATGTTGCCAGGTGAAACAGAAAAACATGCGCATTTAGACTTGAGTGCTTTGTTGGAATCACATCCATCTGCGGAAGGTAAGGCGCAATATTGCCAAGTACAAGGCAATGAGCCATTCGATAAAGGTATTCTTGCAGAGAAAATGGTGGCGGAAATGTTACCTGCGATCGAAGCAAGTACGGGTGGTGAATTCTACTTCACTATTGGTAACTGTGACCGTTCAATTGGTGCACGTGTTTCGGGTGAAATTGCAAAACGTTATGGCAACCTCAGCATGGAAGAACATCCAGTTGTGGTGAACTTGACGGGTACAGCTGGTCAATCCTTGGGTGTTTGGAATGCGGGTGGTTTGCATATCAAACTCGAAGGTGATGCTAACGATTACGTGGGCAAAGGTATGGCGGGTGGTCGCGTATCGATCTTCCCTCCAAAAGGTTCGCCTTTCCAAACTCAAGAAACTGCGATCATTGGTAACACATGTTTATATGGTGCGACTGGTGGTAAACTCTTTGCGGCAGGTACGGCAGGAGAACGTTTCGCAGTGCGTAACTCAGGCGCATTTGCTGTAATCGAGGGTGCAGGCGATCATTGTTGTGAATACATGACAGGTGGTATCGTGACTGTACTGGGTAAAGTGGGTCATAACTTCGGTGCAGGGATGACAGGTGGTTTTGCCTATGTTCTTGACTTAGATAATGACTTTGTCGATTACTATAACCACGAATTGATTGAATTAAACCGTATTTCTACAGAAGCGATGGAAGAACACAAAGAGTTCCTACTTCGTATCTTAGATGAACATATTGCTGAAACAGGTAGTGCTTGGGCGTATAAGATCCGCAATGAGTTTGATTTCTATAGCCGTAAATTCTGGCTAGTGAAACCAAAAGCAGCCAATTTGCAAACGCTTTTGAAAACAACTAAAGCAGATCCACAATAATTCCACTACTCAAATTTTAGGTAGGTGTGGATAACTTAGAAGATATACACAACAGAAGTGTATGAAAAGTTATCCACGCTCACCCACGGAGAGAGACATGGCAGAGCGCCTAAATAATGACTTTCAATTTCTGGATGTAGCACGCCAAGATCCAGAGAAAAAAGATATTAATGTCCGCAAAGCAGAGTTTGTGGAAATTTATAAACCTTTTACAGCGGAAGTGGCAGCAAATCAGACCCACCGTTGTTTAGGTTGTGGTAACCCGTATTGTGAATGGAAATGTCCTGTACATAACTACATTCCAAACTGGTTAAAGCTGATTGCAGAAGGTCGTATTTTTCAAGCAGCAGAACTTTGTCACCAAACCAATACTTTGCCTGAAGTCTGTGGTCGCGTTTGCCCACAAGACCGTTTATGTGAAGGTGCATGTACTCTAAATGATGGTTTTGGTGCTGTAACCATTGGTAATGCAGAAAAATATATCAATGATACAGCATTTGCTTTGGGCTGGCGTCCAGACATGTCACATGTCAAATGGACAGATAAAAAAGTTGCAATCATTGGTGCAGGACCTGCAGGCTTAGGTTGTGCAGACATCCTTGTGCGTAATGGTGTGAAGCCCGTTGTATTTGATAAACGTCCTGAAATTGGTGGTCTTCTAACATTCGGTATTCCAGAATTTAAAATGGAAAAAGATGTAATGAAACGCCGCCGTGAAATTTTCACTGGTATGGGCGTTGAATTCCGTTTAAACACTGAAATTGGTACAGATATCACCATTGATCAACTCCTTACAGACTACGATGCTGTGTTCATGGGTATGGGAACATACACTTATATGAAAGGCGGTTTTGCGGGTGAAGATCTAGATGGTGTTGTTGATGCACTTGATTTCTTGATTGCCAATGTCAACCGTACTCAAGGATGGGAAAAAGACCCATCAGAATACATCAGTGTTGAAGGTAAAAAAGTCATCGTGTTAGGTGGTGGTGATACTGCAATGGACTGTAACCGTACCTCGATTCGTCAAGGCGCTGAGTCTGTAACATGTGCGTATCGTCGTGATGAAGAAAACATGCCAGGCTCACGCCGTGAAGTGAAAAATGCACGTGAAGAAGGTGTTGAATTCCAATTCAATCGTCAGCCGATCGAAATCGTGGGTGAAAACGGCAAAGTTACAGGTGTGAAATTTGTAACCACTCAATTGAGTGAGCCAGATAGCCGCGGTCGTCGTAGTCCTGAACCAATTCCAGGTTCTGAAGAAATTCTACCTGCTGATTCAGTATTGCTTGCATTTGGTTTCCGCACATCACCAGCAGATTGGTTTGCAGGTGCGAACATTAACCTTGATGGTTCTGGTCGCGTATTGGCTGCTGAAAAGCAACAATATAAATTCCAAACATCGAATCCAAAAATCTTTGCGGGCGGTGACATGGTTCGTGGTTCTGACTTGGTTGTTACAGCAATCTGGGAAGGGCGTGAAGCTGCAGAAGGTATTTTGGATTACCTTGACGTTTGATTGGACGATAACGTTTAAATTCCAAAGACCCATTTCCAAAACCCGCAGCAATGCGGGTTTTGTTTTATCGGATGTTTGTAGGTTTTAGTGACAAAATGTGAATTATTTTACTTGTTTGGATAGGTTGCTAAGATATTAATAAATAATGGTTATTATGAAAATATTGACAACAATGAGATATAATTGATGTGGCTGAATTGACAATGTGAGCATTTTCGCCATTCTGTGATTTATTCTGCAATATACAAAAAAATTGAATCTGCCAAGATAGAATAGATTTCAGACAAATGTAGGATAAGACCGATGTCTACAGTTCAAGTGACGGCAGAAAAAAAATCATATTTAAACCGTCCTAAAGCCATTGGCATTAAAGTTCGTAAACCAGACTTTAATCCTAAAAAAATTCGCAGACATTTCTTTGCCAATTCACCTGTGATGTCACATTTACTCACAGCACTGTCTTCGACATTTCCAATTGGCGAACAGTTCTTTGTTCATAGTGTAAGAAATGTACGTGAAAAAATTACCGATGAAAAATTGCAAGCTCAGATTGCGGCTTTTATTGGGCAAGAAGCGATGCACTCCAAAGCTCATACTGAGTTTAATGATGCTTGGCGTCGTGATGATTATAATTTAGATAGTTTCCAAGCTTGGTTGGGACGTCGTGATGCATTTATTAAAAGTGTGCATCCGAAATTGCAACTAGCAGTAACAGCTGCTTTTGAGCATTTTACCGCTTTGCTTGGTGGTTATATTCTGCGTAATCCAGAAGTATTGCAGACCTTAGATGAGGATGCGATTAAGCTCTGGGTTTGGCATGCGATCGAAGAAATTGAGCATCGTTCAGTGGCTTTTGATGTGTATCAAGCGTTGTATAAAGATGATCGTACGCGTCGTACAGTCATGCGTAATGTGACGACTGGTTTTGCGAGTTTAACTTTCTATTCTGCATCACGTCTGTTCATGCAGGACTGGAAAAAAAGCTTACCGAAAATTCCACAAAATATTTTTGGAATTTATATGATTTCAAAAATGTTGATTTCACTGATTCCTGAATATCTATCTTATTACAAAGCTGATTTTCATCCTGATGAAATTGATTATTCAAAAATTGTCGCATACTGGAAAGAGCGTTTAGCGGATGAATATGGTATGGAAAGTTTCCAAGAAGATGTTCATCCTCAATTGTACAGCTAATTGATTTTCTGTAAAAAAGCCAATGTTGATCATTGGCTTTTCTATTGGGAAATAGATTTTATTCCGCTTTATTGTTCAAGCGTTCATGAATACTTTCTAAAGTATCCACCATCGTACGGGTCATTTGATCAATTTCGTAATTCAACTTTCCGCCGATTTGTGCATTTTTAAATGTAGTCAATCGAAGCGTTTCTGGAATTAAATCCACTGAGATTTCATTGGTCTTACGATCAACTCGATTGACGGTCAAACTACAGCCTTGTAAGCCAATAAAACCTTTTTTAAAGAAATATTTGATATTGTCGTCAGGGATTACAAGATCGATATGCACGGTTTCACCCGTATGTACCACATCTTTAATGCTTGCCATGCCTTCGATATGACCAAACAGATTATGTCCACCATTTTCCATCCCCGCTTTAATGGAACGCTCGATATTGACTTCATCTCCAATGTTTAAAAAACCCAATGTTGTTAATGAAGTGGTGAAAGCACCCACATCAAAAGACACCATATTTAAAACAGGATCGTAGCCTGTCGCAGTTAAACACGTACCATCAATAGCAACACTGGCACCAATAAAAATATCATCAAAAAAATGATTTTCATTGGAGATGTATAAGGTCGTGAAATTGTCACCTTGTTGAATATTGACAACTTTTTCTAAGCCTTGAACGATGCCTGTGTACATGTTGATACTCTTTATTTGGGGAGCGACTATTGTAACGATTTAAAAGTAAAGACAGAGTCTCAGTATAAATTAAATCTCATCTTTAAATTGTTTGATGACCTTTTGGCGTTGCCATGGTAATGGTCGATTAATCGCTTCAGGTACATCACCTGAGGTTGAACGTAAACGCAAATGAATCGCAGCTTGTGCAATCAGATTTGCAGATACAGGTGCTGTGATAAATGCGAGTAGTGTAATCAAAATCTCAGCAAAACCAAGCCGATGATTAAATGCTGCATAAATCATCCCAGCAATTAAAAAACTACCTAAACCCAAAGTACTTGACTTAGTAGGTGCGTGTAATCGCATAAACAAATCGGGTAGTTTGACCATGCCGATACCACCGACCAATGTGAAAAATGCACCGACGATCAAAAAGAAAGAAACCAAAATTTCCATGAGGAGCTGCATATTATTTCCCATGTTGATTCTCCATGATAGTTCTCCTTAATCGATTACATGACCCGTTGTGAAATAACGGGCAAGTGCAGCGGTAGAGACGAAACCAAGCATTGCAACCAGTAAAGCACCTTCAAACATATTGGTACTCGCCCAATAAATTGCAAGGATAACGATTAAACAGGTGGCATTTAAAAACAAAGTATCGAGTGCCAACAAGCGATCAACAATCGAGGGTCCCATGACAAGACGAATTAAACACAATAGCATGGAGATGGTGACAGCAAGTAAACAAAGACCTAAAACATAAGGAAGAATGATCATGTGTTATCTCCTTGCTGAACATCAAAAATTTCAATCAATGGTACTTCGTAGCGTTGTTTAATCGCTTCAATTTCAGCATCTGGGTCACTACAACTTAAGGCATGTACAAGGATGTCACCACGTTCTTGGTCAATCCCAGCACTGACGGTTCCTGGAGTTGTGGTGATGATCATCGCGAGTAAAGTGTTCACATGTTCATGGTCAGTTTCCAATGGAACACGAAACCACTTCGGCTCTAAGTTTTTGGTTGAGCCGAGTACTTGTTTTGCCACTCTAACATTTGAAATGATAATGTCCCATAGCACCACAAAGAATAGTTTTATTGCAATATTCCAATGAATATTCGGCGTATTTACAATAAACGGTTGTATCAGTTTAGGAATGATTAAGCCTAGAATAATCGCAACAACAATATCAAATAATGCTGCGCTGTGATTCAACATTAACCAACTCATCGCCACAATGACTGAAACAAATGGATGCGGTACCATCCGAGCGAATAAAGAATTTTTTTGCATTTATTGCTCCATTGGTTTGAGTTGATCATTTTCAACTTGCTGTTGTTGCTCTTGCCCTTGGATCTGACGCTTTTTATATTCAGAAATATGCTCACCCTTTAAAGTCTCGGGGCTAATCAGATACGGAATATAATGTGCATTTGGATCTACCATTTCACCATTATATTTAGTTTCAGGGACATAGTTTGGATCGAATGGTTCAACGCTAATGACCTGACCATGCTCATCTGTTTTTAAAATACTGTGTTGATACAATGGTGCATCTGTGATTTGAGCAGCTGTTTTTTCAACATAGCTTAAAATAGGTGCGGCATAGGCAACATAAGCGATCAATCCAGCAAGTAATAAATAAATGGTTTTATCATTACGAGCAGGGGCTTGATTCGGCAATTGTTGATAGGTAATAAACGCTTCTTCTTCTGGGTTGCTTTCAGGTGTTGTTGCTCTCCAAAACAGGATAAAACCAGCACGTGTAAATGCAATGATACTCAATAAACTCACAATGAGAATAATCACAATAATCGTGATTTGAAAAGTATGATTGGCAGTTGCTTGCAGAAGTAGAACCTTGCCTAAGAACCCACTAAATGGGGGTAGACCTGCCATCATTAGCGCAATTGAAAAGAATGCAATAGAAATGGCTTTCTCTTGCTTCATTTTTGGTGCAACTTTTAAATGATCTTTAAACGCCCCACGTTGAGAAGTGATCCAGCCACACAATAAATAGAATGACGCTGCGATAATGGTACTGTGGACTAAGTAATATAAGCCCGCTGCCCAAGCTTGCGTATTTGATAGTGAGATCGCAACTAAGATAGTGCCTATTGAAGACAGTACCATGAATCCAACAAAGCGTCTTAAACGCTCTGAAGCCAATGCTCCAATGGCGCCATAAAGTGAGGTGAGTAAGCCGATCGGGAGTAACCAGGTGTTTAACAGCGATTGCCCAAGCGCATCATTAAATACCGTACCATTGACACGTAAAATTGCATAAATCCCAACTTTGGTCATGATGGTAAATATTGTTGCAACAGGCGTGGTCGCCACAGCATAGGTTTTTGGAAGCCAAAAACCGACTGGTAACATCGCAGCTTTAATACCAAATACAACGAAGAGCAGTAATCCACCTGCAATTGCCAAACGATGTTGATCATTTTCCAGTGTTGGTAAGATACGTGCAACGTCAGCCATATTTAAGCTACCGACACTGCCATAGATCATGCCAAGCCCAATCAGGAACAGCGCAGAAGCCAATAGGTTAATGGTGACGTAATGAATACCAAGTTGAAAGCGAGCTTTACCTTGTGCATGCAATAACAGTACATAGGATGCCATTAACAATATTTCGAAGAAAACGAATAGGTTAAATAAATCGCCTGTAAGGAACGCACCACATAGCCCCATTAATAATAAATGGAACATCGCATGGAAATATCGCCCACGCTCATCCCATTCTTTACTAGCAAACCATAAAATCGGTGCAGCAAGGGCATAAGTTAGCACAAGCATCAGCGCAGAAAGGCGGTCTAAGACCATTACAATGCCAAAAGGCGCTGTCCATTCACTGAGTTGGTAAACAAAGATTTTTCCAGTATTGGCTTGAATCAAATAGCTGATCGCAGTGGCTAATCCCAGTAATACGGAAATTAAACTGATGCCTCTACGCCACGGCTGACGCCAATCCTGTTTTAAAGAACCTGAACCTGGATTGCCCAATAAAATCAGCACAAAACCTGTGAATGCAGGAATTAATATACTGAAAATTGGAGAATGAGCGGACCAAAAATTTAAAAAACTGCTCATTATGGCTCATCCTCACGCGGGTCAAAGTTACTCTGTTCTTCTTTGGCATCGACATGGTCAGTACCCGACTCAAAACGACTGCGTAGTGCCAATTGCACAATAAAAGCTGTGGTGGCAAAACCAATCACAATTGCAGTCAGTACCAAAGCCTGTGGAAGGGGATCGGTGACTTTATGTGCTTGGGTGAGTATCGCTGGTGAATTGGTTTGTAGTCTTCCCATTGCAAAAAGAAAGATATTCACCGCATAGCCGATCATGGCTAAACCTAAAACTACAGGGAAGGTACGTGCACGTAAAATCAAATAAATACCCGTGGCAACCAATAATCCAATCCCAGTTGCAATTAAAAACTCTAAACTGATCATGAATTACTCCTTTGGTACAGGACCCGACATACTTGAATGTCGAGAGTCGCCAAGAACAGAAATGAGCAACATGGTTGCACCAACCACTGTGCCATATACACCTAAATCAAATGCAGCTGCTGACGCAAAGTGGAAGGTGTCAAACAGACTCGATTCCATATAAACATGCGCACTGGTCAAGAATGGACGACCCCAAAGCCATGCAGCAACACCTGTTAAGCCTGCAATAATCAATCCTAAACCGATCCAAACTTCATATAAGCGACCGGACTTGGCTTTGAGCATGTGCTCGGCTTGATCTTGTCCAAGTGCAATATATTGAATGATCAATGCCATAGAGGTGATTAAGCCTGCAATAAAACCACCGCCAGGATAATTATGTCCACGTAGGAAAATGAATAAACTCACGACGAGTGCAATCGGCAAAACCCAAGATGCAGTCATACGGAACATCAATGGAGATGGGTTAAAACGGTAACTTAGACCTTCGGTCATGGTTGTACCGTGCGCACGCATACCATCCATTAAACACAGTGCGCCAATTGCAGCGATACCAAGTACGGTGATCTCGCCAAAGGTATCGAAGCCACGGAAGTCTACGAGAATGACATTGACAATATTCGAACCACCACCGAGTGGAAGTGATTGCTGTACAAAGAACCACGAAATTGAATTGTGGTCGCGGGTCATGATCAACCATGCAATCCAGCTGATGCCTAAACCACCGCCAATGGCAATGACAGCATCACGCCAACGTCGTGTACGACTTGATTCATATGGTGTCAGTTGCGGCAGTAGTGACAAGCTCATGAGTAGTAAAACAGTAGTGACCACATCGACTGTGATTTGCGTCAAAGCCAAATCAGGTGCAGATAAGGTCACAAAAATCATGGTGACCACTAAACCTACCGCACCACTGATTAAGATGGCTTTGATACGCTCATGATGAAACCACAACATCATCCAACATGCTGAGAAGAGGAGTAACCATAGGACAATTGCAACGAGTGGCGCGTGTGTCAGTTCTCGCGTACCTGTTGTAATATTTTGACCAATAAATGGTGTTGCAATCAATACAACACTAAACACTAAAATCCACAATAAATAGTTCTGCAAAGAACCTGTTTCAGTTTTCTTTTTAATTTTGCGCGAAATGAGTAATAGATTTTTGAGGAAATCTTCAAAAAGCAATTTACCTTGCAAACGTCCTAAACTTGGGTCTAGGTCGATTTCACGAATACGTCCGCCTTTGGCTAAGGCAAAGTAGAAAATCACACCACCGACTAATGCAATCGCACTCATCAATAAAGGCAGGTTAAACCCATGCCAAATGGCTAAATGTACACCTTCAAATTGCGGAAGTTGCGTCGTTGCTTTGGTTCCTGCATTGACAATATTTTCTACCAAGAGTGCAGGAAGTAGTCCCACTAAAATACATAATATTGCCAACAATATTGCAGGCGCACGCATACCAATGTGCGGCTCATGAGCATCTTTATTTGGAACATCACGACCCACATCACCATCAAAGAATACGCCGTGAACCAAGCGAACAGAGTAGGCAACAGCAAATAACCCCGCCAATGTCGCAACGATTGCTGCTAAAACAACATAAGCACTCGATAAATTTGCCAACAGTTCAGTAAAGAACATTTCTTTGGATAAGAAACCATTGGTCAAAGGAACGCCTGCCATTGCTGCAGCAGTAATCATTGTCAATGTTGCTGTGAATGGAAGAAGTTGCCATAATCCACTGAGTTTTCTTAAATCACGCGTACCAGATTCATGGTCAATAATCCCCGCAATCATGAACAATGCTGCTTTGAATGTGGCATGGTTAATGATGTGGAAAATTGCCGCAGCAACAGCGAGCGGAGAGCCGATTCCAAGCAAACACATGATCAGACCAAGATGACTGATCGTTGAATAAGCCAATAGACCTTTTAAATCTTCTTTAAAGATGGCAAAAAAAGCGGCCATACATAATGTGAAAAGACCAATCGTGGTCACAAGATTATGAAATAGTGCAGAGCCGACAAAAATAGGAAGCAAACGGGCAACAAGGAAAATCCCTGCTTTTACCATCGTTGCAGAGTGCAAATATGCTGAAACAGGCGTTGGTGCTGCCATCGCATTAGGTAACCAAAAATGGAACGGGAATTGCGCACTTTTGGTAAAAGCACCTAATAAAATCAGTAATAAAGCAGGAACAAATAAGGCACTATTTTGAACATGTTGCGCCATACCTGTGAGTTGATCAATTTGATACGTTCCCGCAATTTGCCCCAATAGAATAAAGCCACCGAGCATGGCTAAACCACCCATTCCTGTAATGGTGAGCGCCATACGTGAGCCTCTTTGGGCCGCATCGTAATTGCTCCAATATCCGACCAAAAGGAATGAGGAAATACTGGTGAGTTCCCAAAAAACTAACAAAATAATTAAGTTATTCGACAGCGAAATACCCAACATAGCTGCCATGAACAACATCAATAAAGTATAGAGTTTGCTGAGAGAGTTTTTAGGACTGAGATAGTAATACGCATAGATATAAATCAGCGTACCGATGCCTGTAATCAGCAACGAAAAGATTAAGCTCAATGCATCTAAGCGGAAGCTTAAATCAATTCCAACTTGAGGTAGCCATTGCCAGTGCTCTAAGATGGATTGACCATTCAATACAGGTTTGGCTTGAGTCAGGAGCAGGATGAAACTGCTTAAACTGACTCCAATTGCCCCTAAAGCTGTAATTCCTCGCGAGAATTGTTTTAGCCAGAGGACAAGGGTTGTGCCAAGTATTAACGGAAGTAGGATAATAATCGGTAGCACACGGATATCCATTGTCTTGAATAGGTTGTAAAACCTATGTGAATTTTATCTTTCAAGGATTTGAGGAGTGCAAAGAACAGTCCAATAACTTAAATCTTGAAAGCCGAATTAAATTAATAAGTAAAAAACAGTTGTGTTGCGCAACTTGAGAAAACGATTAGAAAATCAATTTAGATTGATAAAATCGAATCAAAATCGACATTTTCATCTTATTACATGAACAGAATAACATCAATTTATTTTGTCTTTTTTTACGCAAACATTGTGAATTATACGCGCTATCGCACGGTTATATTGTTTGAAAAATATTCATGAAGGGCGTGGTGTGAGGATTAGGATGAAAGGAGGGGAATATAAATGGTGGAATCTCAGTTGTTGAGATTTCACCATATGAGAAAAGATTTGTGAGAGCTGTGCTAGCTAAGTTGATTTAACTCGCAAGCGCCACTTCGATTCCTTGTCGCATATTTTGAAGATCAGATTGAGTATTCTGCTCAATTTTGGCAAATGCTTTTGGTAAAATACGCCGTGCAATTTTATTAACACGTTTTTCTAACCAGTTCGGCATCGCAATCGCTAATGGATTGGTTTCAGTCACTGAAGCATCCGTCATGACACGTGTACCCATGATGTAATCAAACCACGGCTTGGTCACACACCAGTTGGCATTTTGATTACTGGTCATGTGATGATCATAATGCCATGGGATTCTTTTCTTTGCATATTCAGGGTCTAGATGCGACTTGGCATGAACTTTCCAATAATTCCAAATGCCATAATACAGACCAGCAGTGAAAAAGGGTGCAATTGGCAATAATGGTGTAGCAGCAACAGATAACGCAATCAATGCTGTTTTTTCATTATAAATTTCAGCATTTTTAAACATCGACTCAGCATAGCCTTCATCATGAAAAGCATTTAAACGAGCACGTTTATGATGTGCGATATGGGTGAAAAAAGGGCTATTGCGATATTTTGTTGGAAATTCATGTAACCAAACTTTATGAAAATACCACTCCATGCCATTGGCAACAAATAAACCCATTGGAAAACCTAGCATAATAACACCGTTTCATATCTTTAATTTTTATCAAGTTTAAGCAAATATTTATTTATTCTTTTGACTGAAATGACATGAAAATTTCTGCCTAATTTGTCAAATAAAGCGATTAAAGACTTCTATTTAGGTGCTTTATTTACGTGTTATTCATTTTCCTTTGTCGATAGGCTGTAGGTGTTTCACCTGTCCATTTTTTGAAAGCTCTTGAAAATGCTGAAGGTTCTGAAAAGCCTGTGAGATAAACGATTTGATCGATATTTTCTTGAGTATAGGCTAAAAGTTTACGGGACAACTTTTCACGATAATTGGCTAAAATTTTTTCATAACTGCTGTTAATTAACTGTAAATCCGCACGCAATGTTCTTGGATTTTTTTGCAGTAGTTCTGCAATGTATTCTTGATCAAATTGCCCAGATTCGAGTACACCACTCGCCAGTATTTTTTCTATCTCATCAATCAACTGGTGTTTTTCTAAAATTTCTAATTGCTGTTCTGCAATATTCTCATGAATCTTTAATAAATCGGGTTCTGCGGCTGGAGATGGCAGATTGAGAATGTCCGAATCAAAGCAAAGTCGCCCTTGTAGATGACCAAACTCAATAGGACATTGCCATTGATGTTCGTATTCTTTGGCATCAATGTCTTTAGAATAGGGGAGCTGGATGTGATTGACTCGAAATTTTCCATCAGATATATAACGAAAAAAATTCACTAATATGCTAATTGCACAATCTTGATAGTGTCGGACAGGGTGCTGAAAACCTGTTAGAAAAGCATGTTCATTATTCTTTTGTAATTCAAGATGAAATGCACTACTCAACACCTTTTGATATTTGAGTGTACGTTCAAGTCCCTCACCAAAGGTTGAGCTACTCAAAAATAAATATTCAATCACTTGCCCACGAAAAGTAGGCATGTTCACACCGACGTGTAAACCGACATAGGGATCATCACTAATTTTTTCAGCCGCTTGCCAAAAGCGTTGTTGGGTCGAATTTGCACGGCGAATGTTTTTATCAGGTGCTTGATCAGGTAAATGGACGCTTTGGAAAATAGCAGCCGCATCTAAGCCCATGTGTTGCATGGCTTGATAAGTCATCCATAGGAAAATTCCTGCGTCACTACTTTTTGTATCAATCATCGACATCAACTGAATTTTTTATAACAAAGATTCTTGTGAAGAAGTGTCATCCCCTGATTGGATGAGCTGTCTTAATTCACTTTGTTGCTCTTTACTTAAATGCTGATATTGTTGAAATAATTTTTGTACATTGACCATTTGCATACTCGGTTCAAGTAGTTCTTGTTCCGAAGTTTCAGCGCTATTTTTCAATAAATTTTCATAAATGTCTTGATATTCTAACCATGTGGAATTGGCTTTGACTTCGTAGAGTTGTTTATTTTCCAGTTTAAAGCATTGATATTCATCTGCTTGATCGAGTAATTCTTCATGGCTCGCCGTAGCAATAATTTGCAAACGTGGAAAAGCTTGATTCAATCGTTCTAAAATCAACTGCAAACCAAACTGATCTAAATCCACATCAATTTGATCAATTAACAAAACTCCATCACCTTCTTCACATGGGAATAAGCTAAGAGGATTGAGTAGGCACATACGGCGTACAAGGTCACCAACAAGTCCGATCCAATTTTTTACCGTGTTGGAAAGTTGTTGATAGCAAAAGCTTTGATTTTTATAGGTCACCATCAACTGTAATTTGGGTTGATATTCTAGGAAAATATCAGTCACCTCTGGAATCACAATATTCAAGGCTTTTTTGAGCGCTTGTAAGCTAGGTGCATGGAGTTGTGAACGTGCATGAAACAAGATATTTTGTAAGCTTTCTACAGATGTTGGTTCTTGTTTTTGCGCTAATATACTTTGAAACAGTTGCGCTGTTTGCGCATTTTCAATATCACAAATTTCTCTGAACCATTCAAAAAAACGAGCAAAAGTCGTATATGGAATTGGCACAAGTTCATAAGCATTGTGCGGATATAGAACAGCTGGGTTATTTTTGCTGAGTACATTGATTTCATTGACAAAGCGTTCAGCAGGATAATAGGCAATCAGTGGAAAGCCTTGGATAGGATCATTTTTAATTGCTTGGTTATATAGCCCAACCACTTGTTCTAATTGTTGTAATTCAACTTTGCTGATACCGACTCCACTACTGTTGAGAGTTTTATAGAGTTGCCAATCACAGCGATTGAGATCTTTTTCAGCAGTTGTTTCACTTTCAGGTAATTTTCCAATTTCACTCGGAAAGCTGATTTGAACATCTATTTTGGATTGTACCCGATCTGTCATGATGTCTTGGTCGGACATGACGACACCTGGGGTACGTAAATCCTTAAGGCGTGCAGGGAACCATGTCAGCGCTTGGTACATATTTTTAATGATTGCTGTTTTACCACTGGCTTGATCACCTACAATCAGTGTAATAGGCTTATTTTTATAATCAAAATTTATTTTTAAATCGGCAAAATGATATGTGTGCCGAAACTGAATTGCTTCTAATTTCATAGGATACCTATAAATCGAATGACAACGACGCTTATGCCGTTGCTTTATTTTTTAAGGGTGCTTTGACTTTCAATTGTTGTACGAGGTCATAGATATGGTGGATATTTAAGCTGACTTTGGCGCGGGTACATGCCACATATAATAGTCTTAATTCTTCATCACTGATTTTATGCTCTAAACCATTTATTTTAAATTGGTAATCATCTTCGATATGGACACGGTTCCACTCCAAGCCTTTGGCTTTATGTGCAGTAGAGATCACATAATCAGCTTGCTCTATCGGGGTGATTTTAGCAAGTGCTTTTTTGAGTGGTTCTGTACCATGATCATCGACCAATTTCACTAAAGGTTTGATATCACTACCATCATTGGTTTCACAGTACTCATGCACATCATGCCAAGAGTTAAACCAAGCCAGTTCAGGAACATCGACCACACGCTTACCTTGTTTGAGCAAACTGGCTGCATCGACAAAGCGATTGAGTTTGACATGATCGGCTTGCAAACTGACTTTGTCACCTTGTACTAAACCTGAAAGGAGGAGTTCCATTGCGCGGGCATTGGTTCGGCACAAAATTGCATCGCGCATTTTGGTATGGGGTTTATTCACTACACTCGATTTCATATCTGGATTGCCCAATAAAGGGACAGTTTCATCAAGTGCGCTTAATAGGTTGTTTGCAACATCAGCAATGGCATCGCCAAAACGGAATGAAGTTGTAAGTCTTGATTCAGGCAGTGGCATTTGTTGCATCGCATTCACCGCACCACGCCATGCATAAATTTGTTGATGGGCATCGCCGACATAGATCACTTGGGTATTTCTTTGACGCAGTAAAATACCGAGCATGAGTGGGTCGGCATCTTGGGCTTCATCAAATAGCACATAGTCAGCAGGAATAAACGGATCTGACAATGCCCACAATTTTAAATAAATATCGTGTCCAATCCCTGCTTGGTGATTCGGATCAATCGATTCTAACCAACGTCTTTCAACAGATTTATATAAATGGGTCTGTAAACTTTCCACATCATCAGGGTGTAACCAACTCGGTGCTTGGATATGGCGAGGAGCAGGATACTGGGAACTGGTGGAACAGAAATAACTGACTGCATTTGCGACCAAACTGGCTAAACGACTTGGCATCAGCACATATTTTTCATAGCGTCCGCCCATCAAGCGTCTAAGCGTAATGGGTTCTAGGCGATATTCTTTGGCAATAAAACTTGGGCTTAAACGAGGCAATCTTAATTTGTCAGTAACACCACGCGGTACGCTACGAAATGCCAAGGAGTGAAAGGTACGACAATTTACATTTTGGTGAAATTTATTCTGTGCTTCAGATGCAATTGCCTTATTAAATGCCAAATACATGCCACGTCGTTCAGGCATTGCATCACTGATCAACTGAAGTGTGGTCGTTTTACCTGTCCCAGCATAGGCAATCACTTTAAAGGATTGTCCCTTTTTTGCTTCTGCAATGGCAAAATTTTGTTCATGAGTCGGGCTAAAAGAATGAGGCACAGTATTTATAAAATCTTATTCAGTTGAAAATTTAATCGAGCCAGAAGTATAGCAAAGTTTACTAAGCGCTTGGGTTAAATCTCTTTAGGAAATGACAGCAACAAAGCTCTCCAATAAAATTTGATACATTAGAATGAGAATCAAAGTATTGCTTAGTACTTCATATTTATCATGATATGAATTTTTTAAGTTTTTGTCTTGAAAGTGACTTAAAAGTGAAACGAAATTGTCATAACAGATTTTTACACTCAAGCAGGGAAAAATTCTAAAATATTGTGGAAATATTATGACAAATTCAGCCAACCAACACACACGTCGTGAAGTCCTTACATGGTTAGCCAGCATTCCTTTTCTTCCGCTTGGGGCAATGGCAACATCTGCGACATTAGCAGGATGCAATGACAGTAATGACACTACAACACCAGTGGTTAATCCTGCTAAATTAAAAACAGCAACATTTACACCAATGGCTGCTCCAACCACAGTTGCTGTGATGGCGACGACAGCTTGTACATCTAAACTTTCAATCAGTTGGGATGATGGCAGTAAAACTGAATATCAATTGGGTTATAAGCCATTCTTCCTGACAGGTACCAAAGTACCTGATGGTAAAGGTGGTCAAATCATTGCGGGTGGTTATTATGATATTAAAAATCAACCGATTATCGATAAGTCTGTTACAGGTAAAGAACGTCAATTCTTCTCTGACTGCCCAGATGGTAGTTCTCTAATTAGCTTCAAACAAGCAACTGGTAAAGATTTTACGGATGCAGATAAAAAGACATTGGGTGTAAAAGGTAACCCTGTTTTTCACGTCGTACAATTTGAATATTTGTCTAAAGATCAAGCAGGTGGAGATACGTATGGAAAGTTATCTTCTCCAATCGCAGTGCTAACCCTAGATCAAGATCCTAAAACTGGTCATTTATCACTGATTAAATACCATAATGTAGATACGTCAAATGCGCATGGTCTTTGGATTACTTGTGGTGCGAGTCTTTCACCATGGGGCACACATCTTTCGAGTGAAGAATATGAACCAGATGCATTTGATCAAAAATTAGGTCAATCATTATCGACACTCAAAGCATTTAGTAAAAATATATATGGTGATGAAACTTCTGCAAATCCATATAACTATGGTCATTTACCAGAAATCACAGTGAAAGCAGATGGTACCGGTTCAGTGAAAAAGCATTATTGTCTAGGTCGTATTTCACATGAGTTGGTACAAGTCTTTGCAGATAATCGTACAGTGCTTATGGGGGATGACTATACCAATGGTGGCTTATTCATGTTTATTGCGGATAAAGAAAAGGATTTATCTGCGGGAACTTTGTATGTTGCAAAATTCATTACACAATTGACGGATACTACAGCTGGTAAGATTTCATGGATTAAGCTTGGTCACGCGACCAGTGCAGAGATTGAGAATCTGATCAAAAGTGGCATTAAAGCAACAGATATTTTTGAATCAGTTTTACAAGTTGTTAAATATCCAACCGATGCAACTCCTGCTGAAAAATCTGCAATTGATGCGGCTAATCCGACAACAGAGCAAAAAGCTTTGGCAGATGCGGCAAAAGCACGTTTAAAAACACAACAAGCAACACAAAAAGCAGATTTAGAAGCGCAAGGCTTTAAATTTACTTATTTAAGTAAAACAGGTGTCTATCTTAAATTGAAAGACACGAGTGATAAGACTAAGCTTGCAGCAGCATTCCTTGAGACTCACCGCTATGCAGCATTTGTTGGTGCTTCTATGGCACTCACCAAAAATGAAGGCACCACAGTGAATGTTGCGGATAAAAAAGCGTATTCAGCTTTAGCAAACATTGTGGATTCAATGGTTGAAGGTGGTAGTGGTTATCTCGCTGAACACAATGTGAAGTTCCCGAAAATTACGGCAGGCGGAATTTTAGAACATAAGTTAACAGGTGGTCAGAAAGACAATACCAATACCGTAATTAACAGTGAGTGGGTACCTAGCGAATCCAGTTTATTATTACGTGGCGTCGATATTAGTTTTGATGGTTTTGGTAATACAGCTGACCCTGAAAAAATTGCGAGTCCTGACAATTTAAAATACTCAGAGAAACTTCGTACTTTATTTATCGGTGAAGATTCTGGTAACCATATCAATAATTACCTTTGGGCGTATAACGTTGATACGAAAAAATTAGATCGTATTTTATCTGCCCCAGCGGGTGCTGAATCTACAGGTTTACATGCTGTGGATGAGGTCAATGGTTGGACATATATCATGAGCAACTTCCAGCATCCTGGTGATGAGTGGAATCGTTTCTACAAAGACAATGCAGATGGTTCTCGTAGTGGCTTAACAACAAGCTTACTTGCGGAATTAGATGCAGCAATTAATACAAACTATAACAATAAGTTTGCTGCAGCAGTCGGTTATATTACTGCTGATCCTGTTGCACCTTCTGTAGAAAAGAAATCTTCTTAATATAGATTAAGAACATAAAAAATCCCGTGCAATTGCACGGGATTTTTATTTCAAATGAATCAAAATTAATGATCGCGATTGGCTTTTTCAACCAAGCCTGAAAGTCCCTGACGACGAGCCAATTCATTTAAAACCAACTGCACATCAAGGTCGAAATAACCCAACATCACAATGGTATGGAACCATATATCAGCCACTTCGTAGATTAAATCGTTTTTATTGTCTTCATTGGCATGTGCTTGATATTCTTTGGCTGCAATCACAGTTTCAAAACTTTCTTCACCGACTTTTTCCAGGATTTTGTTTAAGCCTTTGTGATAAAGCTTGGCAACATAAGATGATTCAGGATCGGCAGATTTACGTTCAGCCATCATTTTGCCTAAGTAATCCAAGACTTCAACTTGTTCAGATTGTGCATTTGAAGCATTCATTGCAAGGGTATGTGGATTGGTTGAAGCCTTTTCGCCATAAATTGCATTCGGATCTTTAAGTTGAGCATCGACAATTTCCCAACCATTTGGTGTGAGTTTGCGATAGAAACAAGACTCACGACCTGTATGACAAGCAATGCCACCTTCTTGTTCGATTTGTAATACGATCACATCTGCATCGCAGTCTAAGCGGATTTCATAAACGGTTTGAAAATGTCCAGACTCTTCGCCTTTGAACCACAATTTATTACGTGAACGTGAGAAATATACGCCACGCATTTTTTCAGCAGTGAGTTGCAGTGCTTCACGGTTCATCCATGCCACCATCAAAATACGCCCTGTTTGATGATGTTGTGCAATAGCAGGAATAAGTCCTTGTTCGTTAAATTTTACTTCATCGAGCCATTGCAAGTTGTTCATAGGATTTCACCAAGTTATTCATTTAAAAGGTTTGAGCGCTACGTTGACATCGTAGAGGTCTATAGTTTACGTGATTTGAAATGATTTGCGGAAAATCTTGGAAATTATTTAATCTTTAGCACCCAGTGAAATTTTGAGATCATGTTTGGTGCTCTCGATTTCTTAGTCCATATATGTCAAAGCTGTTCAATTTTTTGATACAAATATATTGAAAATTTACGAGGTATTTTTTTGCGAGTCCTCTATGATCGTTTATTTACGCATCTTAATTTAGCAGGGTTGTGCATAGAAGACGATTGAATTAAAAAAAAGAGGATGTTTGATGAATATATTTGAGGCTTTGCGAGAAAGCCATGAAATACAAAAAAAATTAGCAGAACAGTTGACGCAAACAGCAGGCAATACACCTGAACGGAAGCAACTTTTTATTTTATTGAAAAATGAGCTATTTGCGCATGCAGTCGCTGAAGATCGTTATTTTTATATTCCTTTAATGATGACGGATTCTGGGTTAAACATTAGCCGTCATGCTTTGGCTGAACATCATCTTATGGATGAATTGCTGGAGCAACTTGCTGAGACTGATTTGAGTCATTCTCGTTGGTTAATATTAGCCAAGAAATTGTCTGAAACAGTACATCATCACTTACAAGAAGAAGAGCGTGGCTTTTTTCAGCAAGCTGGAAAGATTTTTGATGATCAACAAAAACAGACTTTGGCCAAGAAATATTTAACAGAATATAAAAAATATAAAGCAAAGGATAAAACCAGTTTAACGGGTTAATATTTTTTTGACTTAAACCGATCAATATCTTGATCAAAACATTGCAAAAGTATGTTTAACTCAATCGCCTTGTTCGGTATTTTTTGCTCTAAATGTCACCCCGATCGAAGCAAGCATGATACAGACCAAAGCGACCATTTGCACAGTGGTGATATGTTCATTGAGCAAGAGCATTCCAGAAACAACTGCCAGTGCAGGGGACAAGCTAGACAGTGTGCCATAGCTCATTTTACTGAGTCGTTTTAAGGCAAGTAGGTCGAGTGCATAAGGAATTGCGGTTGCGAGCAGTGCGATGAGTAATGCTTTACCCCAATATTGGGTTTGTAATAAAGCGTCGGGGTTGTGTACTGCACTGATCGGTAATAGCACCATTGCGGATAGAATAATGGCAATACTGAGCGCATGCATCCCGATATTTTGGCGAACAACCTTTTGACCGTAGTAAATATAGATTGCCCAACAAACCCCAGCACCGAGGGCAAATGCAGCACCAATATAAGAAAAATTTTGCGCTGTTGCATCTTGCCAAGGCACCATCAATGCAATACCAAAGATCGCTAAACAAACCCAGATATAGTCACTTTTTTGTTTGATCGAGAGTAATGCAAGCGTTAAAGGTCCTAAAAACTCAAGCCCTACGGCGATTCCCTGAGGCAATTTACCTAAAGAGGCATAAAACAATACATTCATCAAGCAGACTGAACCGCTATAGAATAATAAGTTTTTCCATTTTAAATAGGGTAAGCGTTTGATAATTTTCCATGAACGGAACATCAAGACAATTAAAATAGAAGCAAAACAAAGCCTAAGTGTAACGACTGTGAGAGGATCTAAAACTAGAAAAAGTTGTTTGGCAAATGATGCACTGATCTGATAAGACACCATCGATAAGACCATGAACAGTACAGCGATAAGTTGAGAATTTGGCATATCAATCGTGTAGAAAAGTGACTCAAAAATTTTAGCACTTTTTGCAAATTCTGTCGGTATTTTGAAAATATATGAATATTCAGGTGATATTTTTCTTTGTGATTCTCATAACACCTCTGTAAGATGGGGATAAATATAGTTGTAATGGCACATGTGTTAGGAATAGAAGATGTCAGGTAATACCCAAAAAATCGTAGAATTAAAGTCAAATGAATTAGGTCAAGCTGAAACATGGTATGTAGAAGTATTTAAAAAAGAACAACAGGGGTATGCACAGACCGAGCAAGAAGCTCAAGCACGTGTTGACTTATTGGTCAATGCATCAAATCAAGGTTTTGCACCAGCCAGTACTTTACTGGGGCAGTGGCATGTCTTGGGGCACTATGTCAATCAAAGCATTCAAGCTGCGATTTTATTTTTTCAACATGGTGCACAGCTCAATCACGGTTTGGCACATTTAGAACTCGCATATTTAGGTTTAAATAACTCTACGGATCAATTGTCTCAAGCCCAAGGGTTAATGCACTTGCAACACGCAGTAGAGTTAAATCAGCCTGAGGCAATTTTTTTACATGCGCAGCATAAACTACAGCAAGATAAAACTGCTGCTTATCAATTATTGGTGGAAAACTATATTAAAAATAAGCATCAAAATAGTTTGAAATTCTGCGTTGAATATCCAGAGTTTGATTCGATTAAAGTTCAAAATGATTTATTGATCATTGCTGAAAATGATAGTTTTGCAAGTGCGTTATTGGCATTCAGTTATTTAACACACAATAAGGTAGATGCTGCGTTCAAATATGCCAACATTGCCCAAGAAGCCAATGACCCATTTGGATGTTATGTACGTGCTTTGATCGAACAAAAAAGTGCCAATGGTGATGCTAAAATTGCACAAGAGTTTTTACTCAAAGCTGCGAAGAATGGGCATGTCGAATCCGCTTATCTTGCAGCAGTGACTTTGTTGAAAGATGCTGAAACAGTTAAAACTGAACAAAAACAGAAAGAATATACAACTTTGGCTTTTGAATTGTTGACGCATGCTGCAGTGGCAGGGAATGTGCCTGCGCAATATTCTTTAGCACAATGTTTACGTTATGGTATTGGTGCTGAGAAAAATATTGAGCAAGGTGTTTCTTGGTTAGAGCGTGCAGCCATGCAAAATCATACGGATGCACAGTTTGAATTGGCGATGTTGTTACCTTTGGAACACGAGCATCATTTACCATTGTTAAATGCAGCAGCAGATAAAGCCCATGTACAAGCAATGTTGTGTATGTCGATTTATCAACAACGTCAAGAAAATGCTGAACAAACATTGTATTGGTTAAATAAAGCCAAAGCGTTGAATGTGCCACGTGCTTTCTTTCTGTTAGCGCAACTTTACCGTGATGGTAAGCTGGTTAAAGAAGATTTAAAACAAAGTGCAACTTTATTCGTTGAAGCGGCTGATCAAGGGGATGTGGATGCATATTTTGAATTATTCAAAATCTATCGCGATGGTCTAGGTGTTCGTAAGAATAAGAAGACTGCTACGAAATATTTGGATTTAGCAAAAGAGAATCAACATATCGAAGCGGCTTCAATTGAATATTAGAATATAGGTAATCTCTGTTTTGAATGTACCTTTGATTGAGCAGTATACCCACCACAAAGGACGCTTATTTGTGGTGGGTGATTTGCATGGTTGTTATGATCAACTGATACAAAAGCTTGCAGAGATACAATTTAACTTTCAGCAAGATATGCTCATTGCTGTTGGGGACTTGGTTGATCGTGGCCCTGACAGCTTAAAATGTCTAAATTTACTGGATGAACCGTGGTTTAAAGCAATTTTAGGCAATCATGAGGAAATGTGTTTGCTTTCTCATGTTGAACCATCAATGGCAAATCTACATGCACAGCATGGTGGAAAATGGTTTTATCAACTCAGTATAGAACAGCAAAAGCAAATTATTGAAAGACTGCAACGTGTTCCGTTGCTTTTAGAAGTTGATTATCAAAATAAAAAATATGGTTTTGTCCATGCAGATATTGATCTGAATGATTGGGATAAATTCAAAGTTGCCATTCAGTCTAAAAGCCGTGAGTCTGCTTTATGGGGCAGAGGACGAATTAAAAATCGTCGTTTCTTAAAGTATTCAACTGTATCTGGCATTGATCAGATTTTTCTCGGTCATACTGTGGTGGATTTTGTCACTCGAAAAGACAATTGTTATTATCTCGATACAGGTGCTTGTTTTGGTGGTGAGTTAACGATTGTGGAAATAGATCAAAGTCTACCGATTGAAGAGCAAGTGCTTGTTAGATAAAGATTAAATATAAATTTTAAAAATTATACATTATTTATCAATAACTTTATTATCAAGTTATGCTTTTCTCGCTCTTTGTGTCGTCACCGTACAACCAATCGACGCACTGATAATGGTTGCTAAAGCCAGCCACTGTGTCCAAAGCAATTGTTCACCTAAGAAAATAAAGCCTGAAAGTGCCGCAATTGCAGGCTCTAAGCTCATCAAAGTTCCAAAACTCAGTGCTGATAAATTTCTTAGAGCAATCATTTCTAAAGAGAAAGGCAGGGCGCTCGCTAAAATTGCCAAAGCAATAAAATAAATCAAATTTGAGGGCTCAAAAACATTCAACGGCATTCCTGAAAATAGCGCAATCGGCATAAGGCAAAGCATGCCAATAAACATTCCTAAACAGACAGTATGATTGCCTGAAACGCCCGAAGGTCGTTGCCCTGCAATAATATACAGCGCCCAACATGCACCTGCACCGAGTGCAAAGGCAATTCCAATTGGGTCTAAACTTTGTGAAGCTTGTTGAAATGGAAACAGTAAAATCAGTCCTAAGATTGCCAATCCAACCCAAACAAAATCAAAGCGTTGTCGTGCATGGAACAGCGCCACACTGAGTGGGCCAATAAATTCAAAAGCAACGGCAATGCCCAAGGGAATACGTGCAATGGATAAATAGAACAACGCATTCATCCCAGCTAAAGCGATGCCGTAGCTAATAATCGCTTTCCATTTCACTTGTTTAAAATCAGCTTGCCAAATTTTAAAGATGATCGCCAAGATCAAAGAGCCGAGTAATAAACGCATTGCGGAAATGGTCAGTACAGGAAATTGATCAAACAGGATTTTGGCGAGTGCACCACTACTTTGCATACTGATCATCGCAATGAACAGTAAGATCAAGGCTTGGAAATGTGGGGCATTTTTGAGATTTGGCATTGGAGTCTGATCAGTTGATATTTATTTAAAATATGAACGATATTGGAAGTTGTAATCAGCTTAGATCATACCTTCTAAATCAGATGAATAGGTGAGAATTAGTGAAAATAATGATCATAATTTGACTCATTGTTAAAATTTAAACATAAAAAAACCACAGGCAAAACCTGTGGTTTTTAACATCAATGAGTCTTAGAACAATACGCGAACGCGGATTGTGCCTTCAACTTCATGAAGTGTATCAAGTGCTTCTTGAGATGCAGTTGCATCAACGTCCATCACTAAGTAACCGACATCACCTTTAGTCATTAAAGACTGACCAGAGATGTTGATACCGTGTTCAGCGAACAAGTTGTTGATCTTAGAAAGAACGCCTGGCACGTTTTTATGAATGTGAAGTAAACGGTGTTTACCTTCAGTCAATGGAAGTGCGATTTCAGGGAAGTTCACAGCAGATAAAGTCATCCCTTTATCTGAGTAAGCAACAAATTTTTCAGCAACTTCTAGACCGATGTTCGCTTGCGCTTCCATAGTCGAACCACCTACGTGAGGTGTTAAGATCACGTTGTCTAAGCCACGAAGTGGAGAAACAAATTCTTCACCGTTTGCTTTAGGTTCTTTAGGGAATACGTCAACTGCTGCACCAGCAATATGACCTGATTTAATTGCATCAGCTAAATCTTCGATCACAACACATGTACCACGTGCAGCGTTCAAGAAGATAGAACCTTCTTTCATTTTCGCAAATTGTTCTTTTGCGAAGAAGTTCTTTGTAGAAGGAACGTCAGGAACATGAAGTGTTACCACATCAGCATTGGCAAGAAGTTCATCAAGTGAACCCACTTGACGTGCATTACCCATCGGAAGTTTAGTGACTGCATCATAATAAATCACATGCATACCCATGCTTTCAGCTAAAACTGAAAGTTGAGAACCGATTGAGCCGTAACCCACGATACCTAAAGTTTTACCACGAGTTTCAAACGAACCTACAGCAGACTTGTTCCAACCACCGCGGTGAGTTGATGCTGATTTCGCAGGTACGCCACGAAGTAAAAGAATCGCTTCAGCAAGTACAAGTTCAGCAACTGAACGCGTATTTGAATATGGTGCGTTAAATACAGGAATACCACGAATCATGGCTGCATTTAAATTCACTTGGTTGGTTCCGATACAGAAACAACCGACTGCGATCAATTTATTCGCAGCTTCAAAGATTTCTTCGGTTAATTGCGTACGGGAACGAATACCAATGAAGTGTGCATCTTTAACCGCTTCTTTCAACGCTTCACCTTCAAGCGCAGTTTTACGGAAATCGATGTTGGTATATCCAGCAGCATTTAAAGTGTCGATTGCGTTTTGGTGAACGCCTTCTAACAACAAGAAACGAATTTTATCTTTAGGTAGTGAAAGATGTTGGCTCATTACGGCTCCGCTACAAAGGCCAAATTTAGTCGCAGTATGATACCATATACATGGTTCTATAGATATTTCGTTATGACAGTATCGACGGATATTTTATCTACGATTTCTGATAAGCATTATATATAAATCAAATAGATTACAGGTTTTTTTCTAATTTATTGATTTTTAATATTGTTGTTGAATTGATCATACACAAAGTGTGGATAATCAAATTCAAATCTGTGCTTTATCCTGAGCAGTCATTTGGCTAAAATGACTGAAAAATCGGTATTGTTAATGATTTAAACCATGAAAATTTGCGAAAAACTTTCATGTACTGGTTTAAAATATCGAAAGTTGTAGCGCTACAACCTCTCTTTTACTTCTTGCTAGGTCCGCAAAACGATGAATGCTCCAGTTACGATAGCACCCGAATTATTGACCCAATTGACGCAGATTGTTGGTGAAAACCGTATAAAAACAGATGCTGACAGTTTAGAAAATTGGGGTAAAGACCATACCAAGCATTTTGACCCGAATCCTTCGGTCATCGTTTTTCCATCGAGCACAGAACAAGTGCAAGCGATTGTTAAATTAGCCAATCAGTTTAATGTTGCGATTACACCGTCTGGTGGTCGTACAGGTTTGTCTGCTGGTGCTGTGGCTGCCAATGGTGAAATTGTCATTAGTTTTGACAAGATGAACCAAATTCTAGAATTCTATCCTGCGGATCGTATGGTGCGTATCCAAGCGGGTGTAGTGACTGAACAATTGCAAAATTATGCTGAAGAACAGGGCATGTATTATCCAGTGGATTTTGCATCTGCGGGTTCTTCTCAAATCGGCGGAAATATTGGTACCAATGCGGGCGGTATCAAAGTCATCAAATACGGCATGACACGTAACTGGGTACTTGGTTTGACTGTGGTAACAGGTAAAGGTGATGTACTGCGTTTAAATAAAGGCATGATTAAAAATGCGACTGGTTACGCAATGCAGCATTTATTCATTGGCGGTGAAGGAACTTTAGGTTTAGTCACTGAAGCTGAAATTAAACTTGAACGTGCGCCACATGACCTACAAGTTTTAGTTTTAGGTGTGCCAGATTTTGATGCGATCATGCCTGTACTTCATGCATTCCAAAGCAAAATTGATTTAACTGCATTTGAATTCTTTGGCGAATTGGCAATGCAAAAAGTTTTAGATCGTGGTCATGTACAACGTCCGTTTGAAACAGAATGCCCATTCTATGTATTGCTTGAATTTGAAGCGCCGTATGAGCCAATCATGGATGCAGCGATGGAAATCTTTGAGCATTGCATGGAACAAGGTTGGGTACTTGATGGTGTGATGAGTCAAAGCCTTGAACAAGTTCAAAGCTTATGGCGTTTACGTGAAGATATTTCTGAAACGATTGCACCATTTACACCGTATAAAAATGATATTTCAGTGTTGATTACGCATGTTCCTGCATTTATTAAAGAAATTGATGCAATTGTAGAAAGTAATTATCCTGATTTTGAAATCTGCTGGTTCGGTCATATCGGTGACGGTAACTTGCACTTAAATATTTTAAAACCTGAAAATTTATCTAAAGATGAGTTCTTTGCTAAATGTCAGGTGGTGAATAAATATGTGTTTGAAACTGTGAAGAAATATGATGGTTCTATTTCGGCTGAACATGGTGTGGGTATGACGAAAAAGCCATATTTGGACTACACTCGTTCTGCTGAAGAAATCGAATATATGAAAGCGTTGAAAAAAGTGTTCGATCCAAATGGTGTAATGAACCCAGGTAAATTGTTTGATCTTTAATTGGTTTAATTTTTAAGTTATTTGATTCAGACATCGTGCGGTTCATTCATTTTGTAATCGCATAGATTTGTGTTAAAAAGCGTATTCAATAGAATGCGCTTTTTTTAGCTGTTCGAAATCAAACAAAAATATTAAAAGAACATCACCATGGATAAAATAAGAATTAAGCTTGAAACAGACCAATCCAAGCAAAGGCGTAAAGCATTTGATCATTCTCTCAGATTGTTGTTACGTTATTTACCACTGACAATATTTATGACGGCTGGTTTAATTTACTTTTTAGTCAAGTACAGCTTAAATCCTGAAAGTTACCAAGAGCAAGAAATTGTTCAAGCACATGGAAAGCGCCTGTATGCACTTGCGATTGGCTTTATCGTGATGAGCTGGAGTTGCATTATTTATTATTTTAAAGGCAATGGGGCGTTTAAAAATTATGGTCGTTGGTTGATTCTTCTTTCAAGTTTTCCAATCATTTATGAGGTGGTCATGCATTTTGACAAATTTGTTTTTGGGTTGCTGGTTATTTCCTTTTATTGGTTAAAGTTTGCTTTTACACCGCATGATTCGATTCGTTAAGACTACAAAGCACGACTATTGTAAAATGAGGAATTAAGGCAAAATTTAGTCGTAAGTTAAGTATGGAATTTAAGAATATGAATCGTTTAGTTGTAATTTCTGCGCTGTGTTTGGGTGTTTTATCGGGTTGTGCGACGACTCAAAATTTAGTGAATAAGGTCGGTGGTGGCAGCACACCTTTAGATCAGGTTTTAAATGAGCGTTCTGATCTGCGTAAGAATTTGGCAACAGTTGAGTTACGTCAGTATTTTAACAAAGTAGAAAATCCGACGGTAGCGGAAGTGAAGTTGACTGAAACAGGTTTGATGGATGATTCGGTTCGTTCGATCCGTACAGTATATAGTTTTAAAAATGTTGATGGTCAGTGGAAGCGTGTAGATACACAAAAGGAATATCAATGCTATCGTGGGAAAAATACCAAGACTTTCCAAAAAGCGAAGTGTGCTTGATAGGTAATTTTTTAAAATAATTATTGTAAATTAAGTAATTATGTTTCATAAAAGTGTATTAATTTTGATGCACTTTTTCCATTTTTGGGGTTTTAGTAAATGAATTTGAATAAGAGTATTTCTGATGCGATAAAAGAAATATATGTCTCTTTAAATTTTTTAAGCGAGCAATATTCACTAGCTGAATTAGAAAATTATACGAATGTCATAAAAATTTTAAAAGAATTTGATGATCCAGATAAGAAATGGCGCTATTTCTATAAACTTGAAAGTAATACTGCATTATTTGACTTAGCTTCTATTTTTAGAAATTCTAAGAATATCTTTCAGGATAATCAATTACCTACAATAGATGAATTATGCAAAAAAATATTATCACAAATTGTCACTGTAAGATCGCAGTCAGCTACTTTTCAGGGATATGAAATAGATTTTGAAGAGGTTTTACAAAACAGATTAAAATATATTCACCTCTCAGAGGAATTAGCTATTGGTCTAAAAAATTCTCACAATGATCTTAGGAAAGTAAACAATCAAATTTTAGAAATTAGTCAAGAACGGCAAGAATTAATAGATTCTTATGAACAAGCTGCTAAAATGATTGAAGAATTAAAAAATAAGAAAGAAATATTAAATAAAATTACAGACAAAGTAACTAATGGCGAAATTGAAAAATTGTATGTGGATATTTATAAGGAAGAAATGACTATAGCGAATAATTATAGAAATTGGGCTTTATATATTTTCTGTAGTGTAGGAATTATTTTATTATTGTGCTTCTTCAATATCTCTATTCAAAATTGGAATCATTTAAGAGATAGTAACTTTATTGAGATACCATTTGGTATAGACAGTCTACTTCGTATTCTTATGCTCTTTAGTTTAACCACTCCTGCTTGGTATTTAACAAAAGAATCTTCAAAACATCGTAAAGTTGCATACAAAGCAAGGATGATAGGTACCGAACTTGCATCTTTTCCACTTTATGTAAGTGAACTCAAAGATGAAGATCGTCTAGAACTCCGTAAACATTTGGCTGATCGGTTCTTTGGACAAGAGCTTTATATTGAGTCTAATCAAAATTTTGATCATTCTGTCGAGCAAATTAAATTACTCACTGAAGCAAATAAGGCATTAGCAGAAGCTTTAAAAGTAAAAAAATCTATTGAGTAACTCTGGCATTCTAAATCTGCAACACAGAAACTCATAAAGCCTATCGAATCCAAAGACTTGATAGGCTATCTTTAAGAATCAAAACTCATCAGTATAACAATATGAAAACCCTTGCCTTTATCCATCGCAACGATACCCGCTTTGCCATTGGCGATTTTTATCCAGTGCTTTCAGTCTTTTCACACTATGAATTGGGCAATACCGTTTCACCATTCCTCTTACTTGATCACTTAGGTCCAGGCATTTTAAAACCAACCAATTTACGTAAAGGTGTAAGCGAACATCCACACCGAGGATTTGAAACCGTTACCTTAATCTTTTCAGGAGAACTCGAACACCGAGATTCAACAGGTGGAGGTGGAATTGTCTCAGCAGGCGATGTGCAATGGATGACCGCAGCTTCAGGCGTAGAACACAAAGAAGTCTTTAGCGAAGCATTCTCCAAGCAAGGTGGATACTTTGAAATGGTGCAACTGTGGGTCAATTTACCTGCCAAAGACAAAATGAATCCACCACGCTATCAAAGTCTGCGTAAAGCCAATATTCCCGTGGTCGAACTACCAAAATCGGCAGGAACATTACGAGTCATTGCAGGAACGTATGTGGATGAAAACAATGAAGTACATCAAGGGCCTGCAAAAGTACATTCACCACTCAATGTTTTAGATATTGAAATCCAAGCAGGGCAAACCGTAACGCTACCCGCAGGGGCAGGGGATACCACGCTTGTGTATTTGCGTTCAGGCAAAGCACAATTTCAACCCGAAGATGAAATATTTGAAGAACAATCACTTGCCGTGATGTCGAACCTTGAACAAGACTTTGAAATCACTGCTTTGCAACACTGTAAATTATTACTTCTAACAGGCAAGCCATTACAAGAACCGATCAATGGTCATGGCCCATTTGTCATGAATACTTATGATGAAATTCTGGAAGCTTTTGATGACATTAAAAATGGCACATTCATCAAATCCAAAGTCTTAGAAGATGAATAAATCCGTTAAAGCATGTGATTAGTGTAACCGCATGCTTTAGAAGTCATTTAAGTTTAATTAAGCAGTTGGATTGGCTTTATTTCTCAGAGCAATAAAACCTTTGATGATCATCGCAATACCAATACCGACACATAAACCTGTTAAGAATTTACCGAAGAAGCCTAAGCCGAGTTCTTGATTATTGGCAGAACTAATGGCTTTTGCGGTATCTTCAGCTGAAGTAACACCACCAGCTTGAGCATCCATCATCGCAACAAAACCAGTGTCAGTTTTACAACTGTCAATGATAGAACTGGAACTTTCACCATATTTTTGTTGAACTAAACTTTCGCAACGTGCTTGGTCTTCTGCGCTGATATTGGGCTTGGAGCTTGTGAAATAAAGACCACCACCAATAAGGAATAAAACAATACCAATAATGATCATGACGACAGGGTTTTTATTTTTCATTTAAATTATTCATATCTATTTATAGAGAATTTAGAATATCTTAAGAATAAAAAATGTTCAACTTTGACATGAAAAGCGCATGTGTTAGACTGTGCTCACTGAATTTAGGATACATTCATTTCACAGTGCCCATTCAGTCAATTCTCACAAATATTATATGTTCTAGACACCTTGTGAATACGGTGTTCAACTCGCTTTCTCTCAAAGCAAACTCCACAATTTAATTTTAAAAGTTAGTGTTTAACACGCTTGTTTGCAGTGTGACGGTATTTTTCTCCCTGAAAATTGCTCAAGTCATCCAAACATGATGAAAGATATGTAGAAAGTCATGAAAAATTCAGTACAACAAGGACAAAACTTAAGTTTGAGTCGTGCTACGCTGATGTTTCCATTGGCCTTGGTATTATTCGAATTTTCAGTGTATATCGGCAATGATTTGATTCAGCCAGCGATGCTTGCGATCACCAAAGAGTTTGGTGTGAGCAGTGCGTGGGCACCATCATCGATGTCATTTTACCTGCTCGGTGGCGCTTGTGTCGCTGGGATTATGGGGCCGTTGTCCGATCGAATCGGGCGTAAAAAAGTATTATTGGGTGGTGTGGCGTTCTTCGTCATTACCTGTTTACTCATTCTATTGACTGGGAATATTGAAAGCTTTTTAGTTTTAAGATTCCTTCAAGGTTTTGGCTTATCCGTGATTGCTTCAGCAGGTTATGCGGCGATTCAAGAAACCTTTGAAGAACGTGATGCCATTAAAGTCATGGCACTCATGGCAAATATTTCCCTACTTGCACCATTGATTGGTCCAGTGGTCGGTGCGGCACTGATTGATCATGTGTCATGGCATTGGGGCTTTATTGGCATTGCCTTTTTGGCTTTTCTGAGTTGGTTTGGTTTAAAAGCCAAAATGCCGAATAATCAAATCAGTATTCCTAAACAACCAATGAGCTATATTTGGGATGACTATAAAAAAGTTTTTAAAAATAAGACTTTTCTCGGTTTAACTCTAGGTATGCCGATGGTGGCAATGCCACTGATGCTATGGATTGCCTTATCACCTGTCATGCTCGTCGAAGAACTTGGGCTAAGTAGTTTGCAATATGGTTTAGCACAGTTCCCAGTTTTGGGTGGTTTAATCGTTGGCAATATCGTACTGATTAAATTGGTCGATCGTTTGGCTTTAGGTCGTACCGTTTTGATCGGTTTACCACTGATGCTACTTGGAACGGTAATTGTCGTTATTGGTACGATCTGGAGAGAATACTTTCTTTACTGTGTCATTTTAGGCATGACTTTAGTCAGCTTTGGTGAAGGGATTAGCTTTTCAGTGCTTTATCGTTTCGCGTTAATGTCTTCTGAAGTGTCGAAAGGCACTGTTGCCGCAGCAGTATCAGTGTTGTTAATGATGACATTTTTCGTGGTGATTGAAATTATTCGTATTCTGTATGAGTATTTTCACCTGTGGGCATACGCGATTTCATGTTTTGCTTTGATCGCTCTATGGTTCACGGTTCCACGTGGAATTTTGAAAGGGGTTATGCAACAGCGCAAAGCCAATGGTGAGTTTTAAGAGGAAAGCTCTGACTAGATTCTTTGAATCACCTCCCCTAACCCCTCCTGAAAGGAGGGGGACTTATTAGCGGAATTATTATTCAAACTTCTTTAATTTATGATCAAAAACAAAAGGTCCAAACGGTAAAATTGAAGCAATTAAACCGAAAATAAACATTTTAATAGACCATTTTTGCTTTTCACAAACAACAAATAAAACAGCAAGAAAGGCGATAAATAGCACGCCATGTCCCATGCCGACGTATTTAACTAGCATAGGATTACCCCAAATATATTTTAAAGGCATCGCAATAAATAACAGGAGAAGAAAAGAAAGCCCTTCAAGAAAACCGACAATACGTAAGGTTTTGATATTCATGGTCACTTCGTCAAATGAGAATGAGCAATTGAGTCTATCTGAATAAAATGAAAAGTCGAATAATTTTTGCCTGAAATGTCATCTACATCCAACGAAATATAAAATATGATTTTGATGCTGTTTCAAACATCAATTATTTAATTTCTAAAGCCAACAGATTGGTTTTAAGTTTTAACAACTCAGGTAAGGTTTCGAGCAATAAACTAATTTGCTTGAGTACCAGTAATAATTCATCAGATAAATTTTCTTGATCACTGAGTAATTGAATCTCAGACAATTTTTCATTGATCTCGGGTTCATTCAACAGATTTTGATTGAGTAATACATCATTTAAAGTCTGTTTGCACCAGAGCATCAGGGCTAAAATATGTGGGTCTTGTATGGCGTCTCTGTGGCTACCCAGTGCAGAAATATAGCTGAGTTGGCTATGGCTATACACCAAGTAACGGAAAGCATTGTGAATAAGATCTTGATTTGGATTCGGTTCAGTACTCAAACTCGAAATCATACTGGATAATTCAATCTGTGCATTATGCGCAGCACGACGAGCTTTACGATAATCAACACTGTTATTTCGTCCGTGTTGGTATTGCTCAACCACAGCATCAAAATAATCCAAAGTGGCTTTACTGCTTTTACGAATATTGTTGGAAATATCACGGAAATTCCAATCTGGCCAAATAAAACTGACGGCAAACCAAGCGATCAAACAACCTAAGAGCGTATCGATAATTCTAGGTAAAATGATGGCATAACCTGCACCTTTTAAATTGAAAATCAGCAAAACCATCATGGTTGCCATGAGCGTAGCCATGGCATATTTTTTTGAACGCAAATAGAAAAAATACACACCGAAGATAATAGTGAGTACCAACTGTCCTTCAATGCTGGGTACGAAGTAGAGAATCGGAATCCCCAGTACTACACCCAACACTGTTCCTAGAGTTCTCAGTTTTAAACGACTTTTGGTGGCAAAGTAACTGATTTGGCAGACAAATAGACTGGTGAGTAAAATCCAATAACCATTTTTTGCAAAAGGCAGCAAGGAAATGCTATAGCCCACAGCAAAAACAAAAGCGATTCGTACTGAATGACGAAACAACGCAGATTTTGGGGTTAAATGTTGCTTAATCTTGAGCCATAAATCTTGAACGCCGTGAATATCATCATCCAATAAATTCAAGTTATCTCGATGTAGGCTATAACTTTGTTGATAATTATTTTGCTCTATACTCAGGTTAATAAATTGATCTTGTACATTTTTTAGATTTTTTAAGACCAAGAGTAGATTTTTAACTTCAAGATTGTGTGGATTTTGTTGGATCCACTCATACATGGAACTGTGTAAATTTTCTAAAGCTAAGGCATTGTCTGGATTGGTTTGAAAGCTTTGTCGATTTAAAATAAATTCTGCCAATTTTAGACAATTAATGGCTTGTAAGCGGACATTTTTTTGTATGCGATAAATTAAATCGGTACGACTAAAATTTTGCTGAATTTTTTCATAATGTAAATAATTGGAAGTCGCTTGCTCATGAATATCTTGAGCAAGGAAATATAAATTTAACCAGTAGATGGTATTTTTATTGGCACGTGAGGCTTTCAGACGAGTGAGTAAGGATGCTTTAGTGCTATTTAAACTTTGTACCACAATACTGTTTTGTAAGGACAAGTCATATAAAAGTTGTTCAACATTTTGAGTATTGTCAGGGTCAAATAATTTCGCCTTACACATGAGCAATTCAGAAAGGTTACTGAAACTATTGGATAAATTATCTTGTACTGCTTGTGTGGGTTTAAGCAAATAGAAAATAATCGAGCTAAAGCCATACCATAAAGCACCCATCACAAAATAAGTGGGCTGTTGGTACCATTCAGAATATTCACCTAGCCCAAACATGGTGTAAATGGACAATAAAACCGTGCCAAATGATATGGTTGCATAGCGTTGCCCCAGTGCACCCATGAGTATAAATAAGCCACTGGACAGTGATAAATAAATTAAAAATAAAATTTTATAAGGATAGAGAAAATCGAGAATACTACTAACAGTGAAAAATAGGATGCAGACAAAGGCGAGGTTTCTTAAGCGAATACTGAGCCGGTCATCGAAATCGGTCAGCGCAGTGGCAATCGCACCTAGAGTAATTGGAACAATTAATTGGTGATAACCTAGAAAATACAGCCCAAGTGTTGTACCACTCAGTACAATCAAAATCTGTAAGCAATAAATTAAGATCGAATTGGACTTAATATTTTGAAAGATTTGATAATAACTATTCACGGTGAATGTTCGGTTGTTGGGCTGAGTCAGTATTTTACCTAATTCTGCATTGTAGAAATGCTTTATTGATTATCGAAATGTAAAAAGAAAGGATAAATAATCAACATTTTATATACAGTTTATCTCTTACGAAATAGCTCTAAAATATTCACAATAGGTTGTCGGAAATTTCCAAAATTATAAAAATGCCAAAATCATCAAGTCAGTCAAAATCAGAAATAAAACTTCCTCGGTTCCGTGATGCAGCGTTGGTGGAACGTCGTAATTTAAAAATGGCGCGTTCTATTCATGCTTATGTACGAGGCAATACAGCGAAGTATTATGATTGGTTAAAACAAGCAGAAATTAGCTCAATTCCACAAGGACCTGCAATTTGGATTTGTGGGGATTGTCATACTGGCAATCTTGGACCTGTTGCCAATGCGAAAGGTCAAATTGATATTGAAATCCGTGATTTAGATCAGACAGTGATTGGAAATCCCGCCAATGATTTGATTCGCTTAGGATTATCACTAGCAACAGCAGTACGGAGTTCGGATTTACCTGGTGTCATCACTGCCAAAATGATTGAATCTTTATATGCGGGTTATGTACATGCCTTGGAACGTAATGGACGTTTGAGCCATAAGCTTGAGCATCCATTATTGATTCAAACTGTGATGAAGAAAGCCGTAAAACGGACATGGAAATGTTTGGCGGAAGAGCGTTTAAGTGGTTTAGAGCCTGAAATTACGCTAGGCAAAAAGTTTTGGCCTTTGTTAAAAAAAGAACAAAGTGAAATAGATTTAGTTTTCGAGAGACCAGAGCTTCAAGATCTTGTCACGATGATTGGAAAACGTGATGAAGATGCTAAGTTAAGGGTACTCGATTCAGCATATTGGGTGAAAGGGTGTAGTTCACTGGGTTTGTTACGTTACATTGTGCTGATTGATTCAATGGATGGCAAAGTTCAACGCGGTAAGGGGCTATGTTTGATGGATTTAAAAGAAGCCACTAAAGCGCTTGCTCCTCGATATTCGGATGCGCCTATGCCGAAAGACAATGCACTGCGTATCGTTGAAGGTGCAAGACATTTATCTCCATATTTGGGCGAACGGATGCGAGTAAGTAAGTTCCTCGATACCTCAGTGTTTATCCGAGAGCTTTTACCGCAAGATTTAAAGTTAGAGATCGAAGGGATGGGAGAACAAGAAGCGCAGAATTTAGCTTTCTATTTGGCATTTGTTGTTGGACGTGCACATGTACGACAAATGGATGATGTTGCTCGAAACTCTTGGATCAAGGAATTAAAACGTAATCAATCAAAAACGATTGATGCGCCATTTTGGTTATGGCGTAGTATTGTCGAGTTGATCAGTGTACATGAGGCAGGGTATCTAAATCATTGCCGTCTTTATGCTTTATCGCATGAGAAGTAGGATCTAAAAACAGAAATGTGGATAAAATTAATTTTATCCACATCACATCATTTACTTATTGAATAACTCCACAGGCGATACGTTCACCACCACCGCCTAAAGGTTTCGGAAGATCAGAATAGTTGTCTCCACCCGCATGAATCATGACAGCTAAGCCCTGAATATCAGCAAGTTTTAAACGCGGTGCAATAAGTGTCGTTTTTGCATTACCATTTGAATCGACATTCAGCACGGGTAAATCTCCCATGTGCCCGTCATTTGGTGTGCCATGAGCGGATTTATGTGGATTAAAATGTCCACCAGCGGCTAAAGCAGCGCCCATTTTCCCATCTTTTTCAGCAGGTTCGCATGAACCTTTTTCATGGATGTGAAAACCATGATAACCCGATGGTAATTGACTTAATTCAGTATTAATTTTTAAGCCGTTTGGAGAGTCTTGAAAGTTAACAGTACCAATTTTTCCACCGACACCTTGAGCTGAAACAGAGCGTATATCAACAGTTTGCTGAGGCTCTGGTGATTTTTTTGTTGTAGGTGTAGTTGTACACGCTGTAAAAAAAGCAAGACAAGTACAAAGTACAGAAGTTTTAAAAATGATAGATGTCATCGGTGCATCCAATTGATTTAGTCAGTATTAAACAATATTCAAACAAAGCTTTAAATGATAAACAATATGAATTAAATATCTGATTGTATAGTTTTATTTAATGACGATTTTATTGGCACTTATTATGCTTTATGTGCTTGATAGGGGAAGACGATTCGCTAATGTGTATTTATTGCGAATCATCTTCTTAAAATGTTTAAAATTAAAATATGAAACATCTATGGTTTAGGTGAGTCATCATCCTTGATGTCATAGGCCATTGTTGCATCTGGCATGATCATTTTAGGTTCTTCAGTTTCATGTAACCATTCACGCCAAATTGCCAATAGAATCGCTAAAATCACGGGGCCGATGAATAAACCGACTAAACCAAAACTTGCCAGTCCACCCAGGACACCAAACATGATGAGCAGGAACGGAATTTTGGTTGCACCAGAAATGACCAAAGGGCGAATTACATTATCTGCTGTACTGACAATACAAATACCCCAAGCCATAACACCTATTGCTTCGATGGTATGTCCTTTAGAAAATAGCCATAAAGACACCGTGGTATAAGCGACAGGGGGTCCAAAAGGAATAAGCGCAAGTAAGAATGTGACAATGGTCAGTACCATTGGATTTGGTACATCTGCAACAAAGTAACTGATACCAGCAAGAATAGACTGTGCAACAGCAGTTAAACCTACACCATAAACAACTGCACGAGTCGTTTCAGAAATTGTATCTAGATAATGATGAATACGTGGGCCAATCAGCATCTGAAGCGCTTTACTCACTTGTGCCAAAATTGTTTGTCCATCACGATAAAAGAAGAACAAAGACATGATGGAAAAGCTGAGTTTTACCAGATTTTTGGTAATTTCATTTAAAATAAATTTACCATAATTCATATGTCCCTGAATCCATGCACCTATCGTTTGAGAAAGGCTGGTCGGGTCGGCATTGATTTCACGGACAGTTCGACTGATTTCTTTGCCGATAATTGGAAGATCACGAATCAAATCTGGAACAGTTAAATGTCCTGATGACATTTGGCGCTGTAAGTCGAAATAGAGATTACGACCTTCATGCTGCAAAATAAAAATCGCAAATGTCAGAGGAATTCCAATAACCAATACAACAAGCGTGATCATCAATGACGCACTGAGCGTCGGACGATTTTCACCCAACAATCTTAAAATGCGTTTGTATATTGGCCATGTCATATAGGCGATAATGCACGCCCATAACACAGGTACAATAAAGTACTTCAGAATATCGTAGCCTAAAAAAATCAGGATAAACAATAATCCGAATAATAAGATGCGCTGTAAATTCGACGTAAAATCTTGCACTGATCACTCTAAAAACGGTTGAGAGGCTAACTCAATATTAACTGAAAAATAAAGTCTGGCAAATTGAGCACCTATTTTATTTAGGTATTCTCAAATGACTTTAGAACCAATCGCTTGGGTCGTCTATTAAAGCATCAAGTAGTGGTTGCCATTGTTCTTGTATGGTTAAAAAGTTCTTTTGGTTTTTATCGAAAATACTGAGACCTTGCATTGCCAATTGACCATAAGCAGTACGTTCTGAAATCCAAGCTACAGGTTTTTGTTCAATCTTCTCAAAAAATTGTTGAATGTCTTTTGAGCTCGAACTATTTGGTTTCACACGATTTGCCACCAAATGTACTGCAACCTTACCTTTACGAATTTTTTTAATGTCTTGGATATGTTTTAGAAAGCGCTTGGTACTGTCAATATCGAAGAAAGAGGGTTGTAGAGGTGTAACGACAGCATGACATTCGCTGATAAGCTGTTCAGCATGTTCACCTGTTAAAGCACCTGGTGCATCAATAATTAAATAATCAAGATTTTTAGGTGCATCACCGATCGATTTTTCATGGCGCCAATCTAAGCTTTGAATTGTCGCCGCTTGTTCAGGACGCTGTTTTAACCATTGCAGGGCAGATTTTTGCGTATCAGCATCAGCCAATGCGACTTTATAGCCTTTTTGAGCTAATGCAGTTGCTAATGTTATTGCTGTAATTGTTTTACCGCATCCACCTTTTAAATTTGCAATGAGTATTGTTTTCATGAGTGATCTATAGATTCTGTCAAGATTAGGCTTTGTCTTACTGTAGCACTATTTTCAAGCATATAGGTTACACATGACAAAACTTTAGTAGTTGTTTACATTGTGTAAAACCTAATTTAGGTCAAATTGATAAGGGAAAAAGCATGTCCGTTGGGCTGGCAATGTTAATCGGTGCTTGTATCGGTATTGTATTAACCACAATCGTGTTATCAAGCACACGTAATGGCAAAATTAAAGCGGAATATGAGCAATACATTTCTGAGTTGGAGCTCGAACATCAGCAGGCTTTGGCACATGCCCAAAAACGTAGTGTGAATACCAGTCGTGCTGTTTTAAAAGGGAAAATGGCAGAGCAACTTGCACCGATTATGCCTGAGTTTCGTTATTTACCGAGTGATGCGAAGTTTTTAGGTGACCCGATTGATTATGTGGTTTTTGATGGTTATACGGATTTTCGCGATGGTGATGGTTTAGCAGAAGATATAGAAGTGGTGTTGATTGATATTAAAAGTGGTGGTGCTCGTTTAACCAAAGGGCAGCAGGCGATTGCTCAAGCAATAAGAGAAGGGCGGGTACGTTTTGAAACGATTCGCATTGATTTTGAGGATTAAAAACTTCATGATTAAAATTGGATGATTGTGATGATCAAACAGCAAATTTTGAATTTCTTAAATGAATTGGAAAATGACAAAATCGATTCATTTTTTAGATTTCTAATTCAGATAAAGTATCAACAACATCTTTCAAAGCAACAGCTCTACCAAGTTTTGATGGAGATTCTTCAAGATGATGTTCATGAGCAATCTTGCGCTTACAACATACTGACAGATACTTTGGATTATTTTGTGGGCTATCATTCGCCATTAGTACCAACTCACTTCGCCTATGCGTTTGTAAAAGCTTTAGGTGAATAATCTAATCATTTATCTCACATAATTACTTTTTAAATGTATGATGAGTTTAATATTTTTATAATTTATATCTAAATTACAATGTCACATCGCCTATATCTTTATAATTATTGTGCAGAAACGAGTGAGTTTTCATCTTATATTGGTGAATGGAAATATGTTGTTCCACTCCTTTTTATTCCTTTGCTCGCTGAACCAAAAGCAAAAGGGAAAAGTCTGTATTTCAATAAAAAAATCGGTGTAGAACAACTCACGAAATTTTATAGCTTATTAGAACAACAATTAGATCTATTTCAACATCATGATTTTCAGGAAAAACGCACCAAAGTCCTTGAATATTTAAATGACTTAGCATTTGAGCATTTTTATATGGATGCAACAGATGTCTTTAATATGCGTGATGAGCCTAAAAAACAGCAAGCAAAAGATTTTGTAGAGGAATTACAGTTAAATCAACATGCCTTTCAACAAGCAATTGAAGCTCATTCACTTGAACCGTTAAATCCAGTATTGGAAAGTCAATTTCATTTTAAAAGTTGGTTGGAATTACTTGAGCACGAATATGTCGATTACGGTTGGTATTTGCTCGAAGTCGGTCATCTTATGCATCCAGAAGTGCATATCATTTGTGAAGATGAACATTATGGTTTGATGAATGCAAAATCTAAAATTATTCTTCCTGCTATTTATAACGACATTCAAGCTTTTTCCTATATGGGGTATGCCATTGTTGAAAAAGATAAAAAGTTCGGTGTGGTTTATGCAGACGGGAAAATTTGTATTAAACCCGAGTGGGATGAGATTGGTGAGATCAATGATTTTGAACAAAAACAAGCGATTGTTGTTCGGGATGGAAAGCTTGGCTTAATTGACTTATTGAATGAACAGATTTTATTGCCAATCGATAATGAGAAAATCGACTTTCTTTATAATGGATATTTACAAGTTAAAAAGAATGGTGTGTTTCAGGTACTTGATCAGTCTCTAGGTTCGATCATTGAAAACAGTGATCAACCATTTGAGCTATGGTCTGAAAATTTTCTTACGCAGCAAATTGCTAAGTCGCCCTATTTAAAATTTTATAACCGTCTCGGTGAATATATTGGGGAGTTCTATCCTGAGAATTTACGTGAGTTAAATCATCAATATTTGCTGTTAAAACCTTTTAAGAAAAAAGCTGTTTTTTATCAGCTATATGATTCACATGGAATGTTAATTTTTGATGATATTGAAAAAATAAAATATACCAGTGAGAACAGTTGTATCGCGTTGCAACGTAATAAAGCGTGGATGCTTTATCATTGTGCTCTACAGAAGAGTATTGAAATTGAAGATATTTTGAATATTCAAGATGACTATTTTCATCAACATACTGCGCTGAAAGATCATTATATTTTGACCAATACCAAGAATCAGTACGCATTGTACGATGCTTTAAATGATGATTATGTCTTTCCATTCGATATGCAAATTTTAAGCATTCAATATGTCAGTGATGATGTTTTTATTATAAAAGACGCTCTGGGCCATCAATATTTTAAATTATCTGAGCATTCTTTTAGTGATGAAAAGTATGACTATATTTGTGGATTTTTACAAAATGATTTTTATATTTTAGCGTATAAAAATAATAAGTTAGTGCATATAGATCAGACATTGAACTGTGAAGAAATGACGAGTGAACAATGTGCAAAATTATATTTGAGCCGTAGTTACTTTGAAGGTGAGGATTTAACTTATTTTGAACGCTATGTTAAAAATTTAGAAGAAACACAAGGATTTAATTATTATCAATATTTAGATGATCGCCAATTGTCCTATTTAGGGATGGAAGAAGCTGAAAATGGCAATTTAAACGAAGCGATTAAAATTTATAAAATTGGTGTTGAGCGACAACATGCGGAGATGATGTGCCAATTGGCATATATTTATACTGAAAATAAAAGTGTATTAAATATTGATGAAGCAATTCAACTTTATAAAAAATCTGCTGATCTAGGCGATGCCAATGCACAAAATAATTTAGGTTATCACTATATGACTGGGATAGGAGTTCAGAAAGATGTAGCACGAGCCATCCAATTATATTCCATGTCAGCAGCACAGAATTATGCTTTAGCCCTACAGAATTTAGCGTTTAATTACTATAACAGTGAGGAAGTTGAACAAGATTTGATACTTGCATTGGATTATTTTAAAAAGGCTGAAAAGCAAGGAATGTCTAACCCGCATGAAATGATCGAAATTTATTATCGAATTGATGATTATAAAAATGCGATTAAGTATTTAAAAAAGTCTAAAGATGAAGATTTTACCCATATTTATTGGGGAATCTTTTATCAACACGGTTTCGGTATCGATGTAAATCTGGAAAAGTCCAAAAAATATTATGAACGTAGCTTGGAAGTAGGTTCATATTCTGCAGCGTACATTGCGTTGCTTGAATATTATATCAAAAATGGTGCATTTGAATCAGAAGGTGACTATGTTCGTGTTCTCGCACTCGCCCAAGAAAATGAAGCGGATCTTCCTGAGCATGTGCTTCCATCAAAGAAGTCAAAAGGGTTCTTTAAGCGTTTATTTGGTCAGTCTTAAATAAAGTTGAGCAGCGATTAACTCAACTCCTGTGGATCAACGTCAATCGTTACTTTCATCGAAGATGGCTTACTGTGTAAAAGATTAGCCCACCATTGACGTACATAGAAATGCATCTTGGCGCGATCTTGTGAAAGCAAAACAACATGCGATTGATAACGTCCAGCTTTACGTTCCATCGGCGCAGGAATCGGTCCCCAAATATCAATTAAATTTTCCTCTGAATTTTGGCGAAGTAACTGCGTCATTTCAGTGAGAAATTTTAAATTTTCTTCCTGATGTTTAGATTCACAACGGATCATGATGGCATAACGACAAGGTGGCATTAAGGCAGCTTGACGATCTTTCAAAGTCTGCTTTGCAAAAGCACGATAATCTTTATCAATGAGTGTATTTAATAGCGGATGATCGGGACGTAAAGTCTGTAAATACACTTCACCCTTTTTCTCGCCACGCCCTGCACGCCCTGCGACCTGAACAATCAACTGGGCTGTTCGTTCAGTCGCTCTGAAATCGACACTGAGTAAGCCCGCATCAATATCTAAAATCGCCACTAAAGTGACATAAGGGAAATGATGACCCTTCGCCAGCATTTGTGTACCCAGTAAAATCGTTGGTTCACTCTTTTGAATTTGATCATAAATTTTTTGCCAACTGCCGACACGACTGGTGGAATCACGGTCTACACGTAACACTGGAAAATTCGGAAATAGCTCATTTAAGGTTTCTTCAACTTTTGCAGTGCCCATACCAATCGGTTTGAGCTGTGTTTGATTACAACTCGGGCAGGCATCAGGCATGCGATTAATCGTGCCACAATGATGACAATGCAAATGCTGATATGGCTTTAAGTGCAAAGTGAAATGCGCATCGCAATGTGGGCAATTGGCTTGCCATCCACAACTTTCACAAATTAAAACAGGGGCATAACCACGACGGTTGAGGAAAATTAAAACCTGTTCTTTTTTCTCTAAACGCTTTTTAATTTCGGCAATTAAACTATCGCTTAACCCATTTTGTTTTTTTGCAATTTTTAAATCAATCAGATGCATTTTGGGCATCACCGCCGTGCCCGCACGTTGATTCAATTCAATACGTGTCAGTTTGTCCTGACGTGCCAAATAATAACTGTCGATACTTGGTGTTGCAGAACCTAAAATAATCGGACAATTTTCCAAGTGTGCACGATACATCGCCACATCACGTGCATGATAACGGAAGCCTTCTTGCTGTTTAAATGAGAGATCATGTTCCTCATCTAAAATGATCAAACCCAGATTCGGTAAAGGCGTATAAATTGCTGAACGTGTACCCAAAATAATCGAAGCTTTGCCTGTTTGTGCATGTTGCCAAGCTTGTAGACGTTTGGTGTCATTTAAACCTGAGTGGAGCAGGGCAATATTGCAATGAAAGCGGGATTGGAAACGGCTAATAGTTTGTGGGGTTAAACCAATTTCAGGTACTAAAACCAAAACTTGTTTGCCTTGTTTCAGCACTTCATGCATGACTTGCAAATAAACTTCAGTTTTACCACTGCCTGTTAAACCATCGAGTAAATATGCATGATATTTATTTTGCGATTTTAAAATATTTTGAATGGCTTTCTTTTGATCTTCATTTGGTGTCAGTGGCATTTGTGCCAATTGCACAGGTTCAGGCTTAAAGTTTTGTTCTTCTAAATCACAACGAACAATCTCTTTCTTTTCAAGTGCTTTTAAAGTCGCTGTTTCTACACCACTGAGATTGAGGATATTTTCCTGAGTCCCTTTGGGATGCAATTTTAAAATTTTATAAGCTTCTTGCTGTTTCTCGGAACGCTTTACTTTGTCTTCAGCATTTAAATTGAGTACTTTCCAAATACGTGCCAATAAATTATAGGGCTTCCCTTGGCGTAATAAGGTCGGTAAAGCAGTTTGAATCACTTCTCCGATTGGAAATTGATAATATTGCGCAGACCATGTCAATAAACTTAAAACTTTCGCATCTAAAATGGCTTGTTCATCTAACAATTCAGTGATGAATTTAAGTTTGAAATGTGAATCGAGTGGTTCATCAATGGGAATTTTTTTCACAATGATGCCGATCAGATTTTGTCGACCAAAAGATACCGCCACGCGAGCACCGATCTCTGCCTGTGCATATTGTTCAGGACTGACTTGATAATCAAAGCAGTCATTCAAATAGACAGGTACAGCAACTTGAACTCGGTAAATCGGTGTCGGCGTATCAATATTATTCGGCATATTTAAGATTCAAAGACTCAACGATGAAATTGTATCGTGTACGGATTCTGCTTGTGTTAGAGTGTAGCGATCATTTATAAACAAGAATATGAATGATTTATAGGGTTTGACGCAACAGCGTAAGCAAAAAATTTTGGAAAACTAGAGCATTATAATGCCAGCATATCAGTTTACTGCGATTGACGCTTCAGGGAAGCAGCAAAAAGGCGTGTTAGAGGGCGATTCAGCACGTCAGATCCGACAACAGCTACGGGACAAAGAACTGATCCCTGTGACTGTGGATGCTGTAGAGCAAAAGGATAAAACACAAAGCTCAGGCTTATTTCAGCGTAAATTTTCCGCTTATGATTTGGCATTGATGACACGCCAATTATCTGTACTGGTTGCTGCTGCAATTCCTTTGGAAGAAGCCTTACGTGCTGTGGCAAAACAAAGTGAAAAAGCGCATGTGCAGAACTTATTGCTTTCAGCACGTTCTAAAGTACTCGAAGGGCATTCCTTAGCCCAAGCCATGCAACAAACAGGGCGATTCCCTGATTTGTATATTGCCACGGTTGCAGCAGGTGAACGTTCAGGGCATTTAGACCTTATTCTTGATCAATTATCAGATTACACCGAAAACCGTTTTGCCATGCAAAAGAAGATACAAGGTGCAATGATCTATCCAATTATTCTCATGTTGATGTCATTTGCGATCGTCATGGGCTTAATGACCTATGTCGTTCCGGACATCGTCAAAACTTTTGATCAAAGCAAACAAGCACTGCCTTGGATTACTGTGGTGTTAATGAAAACCAGTGACATCATTCGGCAAGCTTGGCCATTTATATTGGTTGCCAGTGTGCTCGGAATATTTTTATTGGTTCGATTTTTACGGACATCGGCAGGACATTATGCCTTTGATCGTTTAACCCTCAGATTGCCATTATTTGGTAAATTATCACGTGGTATAAATGCAGCACGATTTGCCAGTACCTTATCCATTTTGACCCAATCAGGTGTGCCTTTGGTAGATGCATTGAAAATTGGTGCAGCCGTGAGTAGCAATTGGGTGATTCGAGATGCCGTCAATATCGCCGCAGAAAAAGTCACGGAGGGTGGGAACCTTGCAACACAACTTGAGCGTTGTGGTTATTTCCCACCGATGATGGTACAAATGATCAAAAGTGGTGAAGCATCTGGGGAATTAGACCGTATGCTGAGTCGTGCCTCAGATATGCAAGACCGGGAAGTATCGTCTTTTATCTCGACTTTATTGGCATTGTTAGAGCCGTTGATGTTGGTGTTTATGGCGGGTATTGTTTTGGTTATTGTGATTGCTGTGATGTTGCCAATCGTCAATATGAACAATATGATTTGATTGATACGATTTAACCAAATTATTTTTATAAAGAGTTTTTAGAGAGTAAGTAAATGCAACAGAAGATGAATAGAACTCGCCAAACAGGTTTTACCTTAATTGAAGTCATGGTTGTGATCGTGATTTTAGGTGTATTAGCCGCATTGATCGTTCCAAATGTCATGGGACGTGGGGAAAAAGCTAAAGTAGACACCACCAAAATTACTTTAAAAGGTGTAGCGGGTGCTTTGGATCAGTACAAATTAGACAATAGCCATTATCCAACCAGTCAAGAAGGTGGTTTGGATGCTTTGATCAATAAGCCTGCGACAGCAAAAAACTGGATGCCAGAAGGTTATGTGAAAGGTGGTTATCCGAAAGACAGCTGGGAAAACGATATTCAATATGTGATTCCAGGCTCAGAAGGTCGCAAGTTTGATCTATATTCATTTGGTGCCGATGGTAAACAAGGCGGCGAAGGGAATGATGCTGATATTTATTACACACCTTAATTGAAAATCATTCTAAGTTATTGATGATGAAATAAATCACTTCACTTAATCGAATAAATAAATATTGAGTGAAGTGATAATCTTTCTTAATTATAAAAATAACATTAAGCTATTGAAAAGTATTGCATTATAAAATAAATTTGATTTGAGATTTATAATAAGAATTATTCCCATATTTAATAGTTACAATAAAGTTAAATCATGGATAAAAATAGACTTTTTATTTAGTTAAAAGCTTGCATAATAGTTCTCAAGGCAACATGAATTGCTCAGGAGAATGAGATGAAAGCATTATTATTATCGGATGAAATTACCCAATTTCATTGGAGCATGCTCAAATCTGTTTTACTCATTTTGAGCCTGTTACCCATGAGTCAATTTTTTATGAATTTATGGCAAGGTGCAGATGCCAGTAGTCAAATCATGATTGGTTTTATGGCAATCAGTGTGTTTAGTGCTGTGTCAATTATTAGTTTTTGTAGTGCTTTGAATTTTACCGTGGTGCAATTAAAAACAGAACTATCATCATTCGCTGAACAATATGCGGTAAAAATTTATCGTTATTTACCGATGTTATTCTTAGTCAGCATGATGTCTTACTTAGTGACTCAAATTTAATGATACTGAAAGTAATACCATTCATTAAAAGTTAGATAATATAAATAAAAAGGTTTACACAGACTCGATATATAGAAAGGTTTAAATTGCTTTGCGCAGTCGATGCCTAACTTTTGATGGATCAAAAGTTACAAAAATCCTTTGTTGGGCGAGGGGTATGTCCTATACCCCCGCCCAACGGCGACATCCATGTCGCCTCACGATAGCATCACCATATTTAAAGCAATTGTTGCAGAAAAGAAAAAAGGATAATTTATATAAAGTTAATTTAACAGATTGGTGTAAAAACCGAGGTTGCCCTCGGTTTTTTATGATTCAAAAAATTGTTCGATTTCATCCCAGTGAGGGAGATGTTCATAGCTTTGTGGATTCATCGAAGTGCATTCCCAATTGGCTTTAGAGTTGACGCAAAAATGGAGCGTTTGAACAGGAGATAATTCACTGTCAATGAGTCCTAAAGGAATCCAGATAAACGTGGTTTGACCAATTTGATTGGGAACAGGTGAACCACATTTTTGACAAAAACAAGAAGTAAAACCTGTGTCTTTCTTATAGGTGATAATATTTTCTTGACCTTGAATCCATTGAAAATATTGTGATTTGACCATGCTTGCATGATTGGCATGTGTCCCAGATTGTTTTCTGCATAAGCTACAGTGACATTGATAAATGATATTGATTGGCTTATTCACTTGAAACTGAATGGTATGACAGAGGCATTTTCCTGTGAGCATTTTTTATCCTTTGTTATTCTTCATTTTCATCATAAATAACCTCTTATATTTACAATAAGAGGTTATTTATATGGTCAAGATCAGCGTCTAGATTTGAAACTTACATCAACTTTTTTCGGACGATAAACCCAGCCTAAAATCAGTAATAATAATGAGAAGATTAAAATCGGCCAGTCACTTAAACGAGTATATAAAGTTTCGCCTTGCATCGCGGGTAATTCACCACGTAAAACCGCTTTTTGATCCACAGGTGCTTGTTTCACAATATGTCCATTGTGATCAATAAAAGCAGTTACACCTGTATTGGTGGCACGAATAAACCAACGCCCATTTTCTTTAGCACGCATCTGTACCATTTGTAAATGTTGCAATGGCCCCGCGGTTCCAGTAAACCATGCATCATTTGAAACAGTGACTAAGAAATCACTATTGATTGCATTACGACGGGTTAAATTTGGATATGCGACCTCATAACAAATCGCTGCGGCTAAATGGTGACCTTTAATGTTAAATGGTTTCTGATCAGAAGCACCACGTGAAAAACCACTCATCGAAGGGTCATTTTGCAATGCAGGAAGTACCCAACTGAGTAAGCCAGAAAGGGGAATGTACTCTCCAAAAGGCACGAGTCTTTGCTTTTTATATAAGCCAGAACCTTCATCACCAGAAGCCATCATACTGTTGTAATACATCGGATAGCCATTTTGTTGAGATTCTTTTAAATCCCAATAGGGAATGCCTGTGACCCATGCGGTACCTGTACTTTTGGCTTGCTGATCCATCATTTCCAAAAACTGTTCAATATCGGTTTGGAATAATGGAATGGATGATTCAGGCCAAACAATCAGGTCACGTCCCCATTCAGTACGGCTTAAATTGACATAAATTTCTAAGGTTTTAACTTGGTATTCAGTCAACCATTTTAAATCTTGTGGAATATTGCCTTGAATGAGGGAAACACTCAGTGGCTTCTCAGCTTTTGGTTGTACAAACTGAATGAATGAAGCGCCCCAAGCCCCGAGCAAAAGTACAAGTGCAGGGATTGCCCAGAAAAACTTTTTATTCAGAATTTCAACGAGCGCACAGGCAAGAATGATCACCACAAAGGAAACTGCGAATACACCAAATAATGGTGCATAGCCATCTAAAAAGCGCTCAGTAAATGCATAGCCTGCAAATAACCACGGAAAGCCTGTAAAGACCCACGTTTTAGACCATTCAAAAAATACCCAAAGTGGCGCGAAGGTCAAAGGTGTTTCTGGAAAAAATCGACGATATACCCAAGTTTGTACTGCGCTAAATAGCCCCATTAAAAGCGCCATGACTGCAATCATGAGTACGCTTAAAAAGGCATTGGTATCGCCATAGACATGGATCGAGGTATACAACCAAAAAGCGCCAACAAACCATAAGCCAAAGCCGTAACTTAGACCTATCGCAAAAGCTTGTTTTGGCGTACGCCCTTTTAAACATGCATAGAGTAGGGCAGGTGATAAGATCGCTAACCACCACCAATAAAAAGGCGCCAGTGCTAAACTGAACACTGCGCCCGATATTAACGAAATCAGTAAGGGGAAAATGAAAGGTAACTGTTTTTGTTGTTGTGAAGAATTTAACAGCTTGTCAAAATATGCTCTCATTTACGTACAGCTCGAATCAGATGAATAGTGCGGGCATCTGCTTCAATAATGGTAAATTGCCAATCCTCAAGTTCAATGACTTGCCCTTGTAGGTCGCTGACTAAACCAATTTCTTGAAGCAATAAACCACCCATAGTTTCTACTTCGTCATCAGAAAATTCAGCATCTAAAACATTGTTAAAATGTTCGATTGGTGTAAGTGCTTGTACAATCCACGTGTTGGCTGTGTTATGGCTTTTATCGGGAACAATAAATTGTGCTTCTTCATCAACATTGTCATGTTCATCTTCGATTTCGCCAACGATTTCTTCAAGAATATCTTCTAAAGTCACCAAACCTGCTGTTGAACCATATTCATCAATGACAATTGCAATATGCGTTTGGGTATTTTTCAACATCCTCAATACTTGGTCAGAACGCGCACTTTCAGGTACAAATAAAGGCTGACGCATCAGTGCGTGTACATCGACATTGGATGAGCGATCGGTTAAAAATGGCAATAAGTCTTTTGCAAGTAAAATACCCACTACATTTTCAGGTTGATCCGCTGAAAACACTGGGAAACGTGAATGCGCAGATTCAATTAGAACATGCAAAATATCAAGTAGTTGGTCATCTTCTTGCAAGCTAACCATCGCCGTACGTGGCGTCATCACTTCACGAATTTTTGTTGCTGGAAGGTCTAAAACGCCCTCTAACATTGCAACGGTATCTGGTTCTAAAAAACGACGTGAATCTTGTACTAATTTTAGCAGTTCATCGCGGGTTTCTGGTGCTGTGCCTAGCCATTTGCGTAATCCACGCATTCCCCACGATGTGCCTGATTCCTCGTGCATGATCTTTCCTAAAGACGCTTAATATCTGGTAAATGAATTTTTATCATACCGAAGAAAATACAGATGTCTATCTCTTAAATGCGCTAATTGTATGAATGGAAAGAAAGCGTTATATATGGTTACCCATGAAGAATCACTATTTGAAAATAATATGCAAAAATTTATAAGTTTTTTTATGATTTTAATAGTTTATTCCAGTTTGAGTATGGGGAGAATTCAAGCTCAACTTTTGGAAAATCAACAAAGCACTGCTTCAATCCGTTATCAATTTGTTCAACCACAACATTTTGAAATGAAGGCTGAACTTGATGGCGGTTGCTATAAAGGCAATCAGGACTTGTTGTCTGCCGAGATTCACCGTAAAAAAGAAAAACCTGAATATTTACAACAACGCATTTCAGCTTATAGAAAAAGAGGAATTGAATTCACAGCGATGACCTTTATTGTCAATGAACAGCCAATTTCAATGAATGTGTTGGATGATGCCTTTATCACGCAATATTGTACAAATGGCACAAATATTCCTGTTTTTATTCAAGGTGATATTGTTAATTTAAAACTGAATGGTGATTTAGAGCCAATTTATTTTGTACGATTTGCAAAACGACTATGATCAATAAAATGTAAGAATAGAAATGAATAATCCAGACCTTTGGATATGCTAAACTAAGCAAAATTAGTTTTTTGAGTTTGAAAATGTCAGATCAGTCTATTACACCGAACATTCAATTGAATACACGTGGATTGCGCTGTCCTGAACCCGTGATGATGTTGCATCAAGCGATTCGTAAGTCTAAATCAGGTGATGTGGTAGAGGTTTTTGCCACTGATAATTCAACGTCTTGGGATATTCCAAAGTTTTGCATGCATCTTGGGCATGAGTTGATTTTACAAGAAGAAGTACAAGATGCAGAAGGAAATAAAGAATTTCATTATCTGGTCAAAAAGGGCTAGTTGGTTAGTAAAATAAAAATAGAGGAATGAATAACTTGAGATTTATTCATTCTTTTTTACATAAAAATAATAAGTTTTAGTTACTTTTTTGATTATAATCTAAACATATTTTTAATAATAATTAAATATTCGAATGAACAGCTTAGTGAATAGTATTCATAAAATTTTGGATCAACTTGGACTTACCGCTCAAAAACGTGCCATCCATATCCAATTTACACATACAGACTTAAACCAACAGGTCTACTTACAACGCATTGACGGACAACATGCTATTAACCAAGGTGTGTCTGCTGAACTGATTTGCCTATCAACATCTGCAACCATTCCACTTAAACAATTCATTGGTACACAAGTTGCCATCGACCAAGTGACTGATCAAGGACAGCTGTTCCGTACTACAGGCATCATTACCGAAGCAGCTCAGGGACAGAGTGATGGTTCACTAACGATTTACAAACTCAAACTTCAAGATGCAACTTCACTATGGAATAAACGCCGTAACAGCCGTGTATTCATGAACAAATCGGCAGTTGAAGTCATCGAAACCATCTTTAAAGAATGGCAAGACAAAAGCCCATTATTCGCAACAAGCTTAACTTTAGATAAAAGTGGATTGCAAAAAGACTACGATATCCGCCCATTCATCATGCAAAGTAACGAAAGCGATTACGACTTTCTCACCCGTTTAATGCGCAGCGAAGGCATCAATTGGCTGATTGACGAAGCACAACTGCAAGTTCCAAATTCAGCGACACAAATCCAAGCCCAGAAACTTCGGTTAATTGATGACAATAGCCAATACAAAGCCCTAGAACGTAGAAACATCCGTTACCATCGTAGCAGTGCCACAGAAAAACAAGACAGCATTACTAGTTTTATCGGACAACGCAGCCTACAACCGACAGCCGTCCACGTACAACGCTGGCAAGCCGATGTA
>NZ_SGSW01000020.1:0-79762 GCF_004209125.1 Acinetobacter sp. WCHAc060033
TAGTCCCGAAGGGTTGTTAACTTTATTTCTACGCTTAATTATCTTTAAAAATCCTTAATTTCTTGGTATTTATTCCCAATTTATACATAAATACATCAACATACACATTTGCTATATTTACATTTACAAATTTCAAATTAAGATAAAATATGTCTTCAACGATATCCTCTCACGAAAAATGGAATTGTGTTGAAATTAAAACAAGGTATATAGTCACAATGAAAAAAATTCTTTTAGCAACATTACTTAGCATTTCATGTGTTTCTGCGTTTGCAGCAGAAGCACCGCAATCAAATGTAGATCCTGCTTTTGCCAAAGCACAGGAATTGATCCAAGCGAAAAATTACACTGCTGCTTTTCAAGAGTTAGATCGCCTTGGCAAAGCGGGAAATGCTCAAGCCTTATATAACCTTGGTTATCTCACTCAAACTGGACAAGGCACAGCAAAAAATGATGCAAAAGCCCTCAAATATTATCAAGACTCATCAGCAAAAGGCTATCCAGTAGCGAGTTATGTACTCGCGCAAAGTTATGCTGTGGGTCAACTCGGTTTGCCCAAAGATCCTAAAAAAATGCGTGAGTTCTTAGAGAAATCATCAAATCAAGGTTTCGATGATGCAACTGTGGAATGGGCGGTACTACTATTTTCAGAAGGTACACCAGCCTCAGACAAACTAGCTTTACAAAAACTTGATCCACTATTGAAAAAAGACTTTGCTCCAGCCATTCATGCCAAAGCATTGTATGACATCACCGAAGGTGCAAAAAAGAAAAATGCAACGCTCATTAACCAAGGGCTTACTGCAATCCAAAATTTAGCGAAAAAAGGTTATATTCCTGCATCGATGGCTGTAGGTAATATGATGGTGAATGGCAATATCATTGATCAAAATCTACCTGAAGCGAAAAAAATCTTCTCAGAACTTGCAAAGAGTAATGTACCTAAGGCCAAAGAGTCTTTGGAAATTGTGAATAAGCTGATTGCTGAACAAGGGAAGAAACCAGCAGCGAAAGCACCCGCAAAGAAATAAAGCCATGTTACAAACAAAAATACTCTCAACCGAGAGTATTTTTTTAACTTTAATTTTATTATTTCAAGCGATTACCACCAAAGACCAATCAGAACACTTACCACAACAAATCCCAAAAGCGTACTCACCATTAACGGTGTTAATGCTTTCTCATTAACTCCATAAACCTGCCCAAATATGCCAAAGATTGACGGCATTGGCAGTGCAGCAATCAATGTTCCTGCATAAATCATTTTTTTTTCTAAATCCGTTAAATAAGTCAGCCCTAAATACACCAAAATTGGCATACAAATATTTTTAGAGACGACAAGATAGACTGTTTGCAAATTAAAAGATTGGATACTCAACCCAACCATTCCCCCACCAATAATGAATAAAGCCAAAGGTGATGCGGTTTGACCAATCATTGCAAACACTTGATCGACTAGATGTGGAATTTGGATTTTAAAAATGGCACAACTCATTCCAATCAGAACTGATAAAAAGAGCGGATTTTTAAATAAAGTAATGAATGTCGTTTTTAAAATTGAGAATAAATTGGCTTGCCGTTGTCGCCCTATTTCTGCAAGTGTCAGCATCAATGGAACAAGGAATACACTTTCAATAATCACGATCAAAGAAATATAAACCATAGCTTCATTGCCCATGAGCAGGGTTAAAATCGCCGCACCTAAAAGTCCTGTATTGGACATCGAAGCACCCAACGAATAAACCGAAGCATGGGTAAACGAGTTTTTAAAGAATTTTTGACCAATAAAAAATGACAAACCAAATAATAAAGCCGTGATGCCAATATAAGTAAAGAAATACGAGGGATACCAAATCTCATGCAAATCTTTAGAAGAAAGCGCGTGAAGCAATAAAGCAGGCAAAGCAATTTTGATAACAAAAGCACCTAAAGCCGTAATTTGCTCTTTACTAATCAATGCAATTTTGACAGAAGTAAAACCAAGAAATAATAAGAAAAATACAGGAAAAATTACCGAAAAAATCATCTAAAGCTTCCTGTAATTTATCAACACAATAAAACTCTATCCTAAAATAGAATGAATCAAAACTTAAATACTTTAAAGGAATAAGTACTTACTCCTTTGCAATAATCAGAGCGCATATCAATTTAAAATTCTTTAAATAAATCTCTTAATCCATGAGGCTGACAGCGTAAATATTGTGGCGCAATAGCGACTTGAGCACCTAGCTTTGCCGCGGCATGCCATGCCCAACGCGGGTCGTATAAAATTGCTCTTGCCAGTGCGATCGCATCTGCTTGCCCACTTTTCAAAATCTGTTCTGCTTGTTCTGCTTCAGTAATCAACCCAACAGCAATTACTGGAACATTCACTTGCTTTTTAATTTGTTCAGCAAAAGGTACTTGGTAATTTGCCCCAACTTTGATGTCTTGCTTGATGTGTAAGCCACCTGAAGAAACATGAATATATGCTACACCTAATTGTGCTAAGGCCTTAGAAAGTTCAATACTCGACTCAATATTCCAACCATTTTCATGATCCATCCAATCTGTTGCTGAAATACGCACACCGACTGGATAGTCTTGTGGCACAGCATCTTGTATGGCTTTAAAAACTTCTAACGTTAATTTGATACGATTTTCTAAACAGCCACCATATTCATCTGTACGCTGATTGGACAATGGTGACATGAATTGATGCAATAAATAACCATGTGCCGCATGGATTTCTATTAAGGAAAATCCTGCGTCTACTGCGCGAACTGCCGCGGATGCAAAATCTTGAATGATTTTATTTATTTCAGTTTTTGACAATTCATGCGGTGCGATATCCGTCGAATTAAAAGCAACTGGACTTGCTGAAACAGTCTGCCAACCGTGTTGATGATTAGGCGAAATTTGCCCTTTACCAAACCAAGGTTTATCGGTTGATGCTTTACGTCCTGCATGTGCGAGCTGTACCGCAAAAGGCATCGGTGAAAGTGTTTTGACTTTATTTAATAGTGTTTTGATTTGATCACGTTGTTGATCATTCCAAAGTCCCACATCTGCATAACTGATCCGCCCTTCCGCTTGCACCGCAGTGGCTTCAATAATACATAAGCCTGTGCCAGACAAAGCATAATTTGCCCATTGTTGCTCATGCCAATAGGTGACTTCACCTTGATCAGTCGCAGAATATTGACACATCGGTGCAATAATAACTTTATTGCAAAGAGAAAGTGATCCGAACTGGATTTGCTCAAATAATTTTTGCTCAAATAACTTAGGCTGTTTTCCTGACATCACACTTTCCTCTTACGCTATAAAATTTATCATCTTCTATTAAAATTGCTTAGTCACGCTCAGACCAGCGCTCCAATTTAAACCATCCGCAGGTTCATAGTAACGATAGACGCCTTGTGACCCTGATGTATTGACGATTACTGAACCGACATAATCCTTATCAAAAACATTATCTACACGTGCATAGCTACGTACTTTCCAATCGTTATTTTTCCATAAATAACCAATATTAACAGAAGTCACACTATAACTTGGTGCAGATTCAGAGTTAGCATCATTGGCATAAATTTTATCCATATAACGTACATCAAGCCCCGCATTAAAACCAACTTCAGGTTGCCAACCTAATGCAACATAAGCTTGGTTCTTCGCAATACCTGGAATGTAATTACCCTTTTCAATCGCCAAACCATCTGAGTTTGAATATGGAGAATCAAATTTTGCATCAATATAGCTATAGCTCGCCTGTGCAGTTAAATCTTTCCAAAGCTTATTTTGCCAAGAGAACTCAACGCCCTTTCTCAATGTTTTATCAGCATTTTTATAAACTGTACGACCTGCATCGCTGAGATATGAAACAATATCATCATGCGTTTCTGTATAGAATCCTGCCAAAGTGAACAAACCAAATTCATTCTGTGCTTTAAAACCCAACTCATAATTATCACTTGAAGATGGACTTAAATCGGTATTTATTCCACCAATAATTTGGCTTTGGTCAATTGGATCTAAACGGTAAGCACTTTCGGTAAATGTAGGTGTTTCGAAGCCTTTCGCATAACTGACATAACTGGTCAAGTCGGGAATAATTTCCCAAGATAACGCTGCTGATGGTAAAAATTTATCATACTTATTATTACCGCTATCATCACCATTTGCTAAATAATGATCTTTAGATTCATAACGTACATTACTATAACGCAAGCCTGTATCTAATCGAACTTGAGGTAAAAACTGCCACGAAGCTTGCAAATACGGATCGATATTCCAAAGTGTATTACCTTCTTCACGGCGTAAATTCCCCTTATTACCAAAATCATAATCTGTTGCGGAAGTATTCACAGAAGTGCGTTTAAAATTTTCATAACCGCGTCGATCTTCATCCATTTGATCAACAGCTAAACCAAGACTAATGCGTGTATTCGGCAATATATCTTTCCCAGTCCAACGAAAATCAGCTCCGTAATAATCACGATCAAAATCAATCACCCCACCTGCATGATTAGGATTTCTTTGCACCGTATTTGGAATACCTTGATATTGGGTAACTTCACGATGCCCTGCATATCCCATGACATAGATTTCATGATGATCATTGATTGGTTTAGACCATGTAAGCCCTGTCTGAGCTTGCTGAATATCTTTACGAACTTGATATTTCAAAACATTTGCTTGAACTTGTTTCGGGTTGTCTTTCCATTCTTGCTGGCTCAAACCCTGTGGATCATTGGCAGAGATATCCACATAATTCATTAACCAGTTAATTTTAGAACCATCATCCAAGTTCCAAGAGAGTTTGGCATTACTCAATACTTTTTGGGCATCACTATGTTCACGATAACCATCGGTATCGAAATATGAAGAACTCACTACATAACTTGGTTCATTGGCTTGACCTGAACCGCCTTGCAAGACAACATCAGCACGATTTTTATTATGACTACCTGTTGAATAGCCCAATTCAATAGAATCTCGCCCTTGCCCTTCTTTGGTTGTGGTTAAAATCGTCCCACCAGATGAGTTTCCATAAAGCGATGAAAATGGACCACCTAAAACCTCGATATGATCCAAACTACTCAAATCAATATTGGATGTTTGACCTTGCCCATCTGGCATCGTTGCGGGAATACCATCCACATATAAACGAATACCACGCACACCAAAGGTTGAGCGAGCACCGAATCCACGCATTGATAATTGTAAATCTTGTGCGTAATTTTCACGATTATTGAGTTGTAGACCCGGAACACCTTTGAGTGTTTCTGTAAGATTCACACCGATATTATTTTGATTTTGAGACTGTTCAATGCGATAAACAGAGGCTGGGGTTTGAAGCAAACTGGTATCTGAACGTGTTGCTTGCACTTTAATGGTGGGTAATTGCTGAGTGGAAACCTGAGTTTCCTCTTCAGCATACAAATTTTGTGCGATACATGCCGTTAAGCAAAGTAGTGTTGTTTTAAAATTTAAATATTTCACACTTTGCATAACGGTTTCCTCGGGAGCTTGTAGAAAATAACTCTAGATAATAATTTTAGAAAATAACTTTAGACCCCAAACCAATAACAAAGGCATTGTCTACTTGATTCGTCGCACCTGGATGCACCACATACTGCATCAAAGGGCGAAGCATGAACCATTTGGTTGGGTAATATGAGTAGTTCAGCTCAATATTATACTCCGCATCTTCATTTAACTGTCTTGAATTTGTGCCAAGGCGGCTATTATTCACATAACTGACATAACGATCGTTTAAATGCACACGATTGACTGCTAAACCTAAAATATCATTGGAACGACCTTCTAATAATCCATAATATTTTAGCCCTAACTGTTGTGAATCATTGACAGCCGTCGTTGTACGATCATGCAACGTAAAATTACCAAAGCTATGTAAGCCTCGCTTACCTTCACCCGTCGAAGTCAATTGCTGTTCAAATGCAATCCATCCACCATAGCTACGATCTTCGCCTTTTGTTCCTGCTTTATGAGCAATATCGTACTGATTTTTCGCATCATCTGCTGTGTTATAAAGCGTACCAAAGCGATAACTACCAGGAAGATTATTCAACCCTTGTTTTGGCGACCATACAACTTCTGACAGAATATTCACACCATCGGCATTTTTGATGTCTAGGTTCCACCCTTGACGCTCCAACGCATTTTCAGGGTTATATTCGAATACACCAACTTGTGCATATAGCTCAGGATTGAACTGATATTTCACACGACCGCCCCATTGTGAAACTGGTGTGTTATACCAAAGCTTGCCTTGCCATTTCCCCATTTGCGCTGCACAAAAAGCATTGCCTTGGAAATCACATGCCATAGTATTAAATTCTGTGCCTAAGCCCATACGCCCCAAACGGACATCCCAACCCGAATCAAATTTTTTATCAATATACAATTCACTCAAACGGCTACCAGAGTTACCACGCCCCCAGTTGGCTTGAGAATTTGCCCACTGTGGAGCATCAGGTGCTTGAATCCCGCGTAAAGACGTACTTTCACCTTGACGCGCAGTCACCAATGCACGAATCGTAACACCACTCCAACCAGCTAGCTTATTCATATCTAAGGTTGTGCCTAAGCCAAATTGCGTCGCAAATGTCGGAGCTTGATGTGCATCATAACCACCATCGGCAAGATACGAGCTATCCATTGCAATCGTACCGTCGAACTTGACCCCTTTATCAGCCAGTTCAGTACGCGTACCACCCCAGTCACCGGTCATAGTTGAGCCATTTAAATCAAAAGCATCTTCTGCAAATGAAACCGAAGACATCATGGTACAAATCGAGATTGCCAATAATGAATGCGCAATTTTTTTCATGGGAAAGCCTAGTGTGAAGCAAAACAAAAATAGTGAGTTAATCAATATGAAAACTTCGAAATTTCAAAGACCTAAATTTCAAATATTTAATTGAAAAATCAACTTATAAAAAAACAAAATTCCTCTACTTAATTGACCTTTTAAGCCAATAAAGAGAAATTATTCACTAGAAATTTACACATTTTTTTACATATAACTATCAGATAATTTTTATTAGTTTCATAACTTCTCGTTATGAGTTAACTTTGTTTTAAATAACAGATGTTTATTTCTAAATAATAAATCTGCACTTAGACCAATGTAGAAAAAGGCAACAAGTAAATACTGTGCTTTATCCTACTGTGATTCTTGCTTACAATAGCCCACATCCCAATCAGAAATGATGAGCAATGCCTGAATTACCAGAAGTTGAAACCACCAAAACCAGCTTACTGCCCCTACTTGATCAAAAAGTGATACAGGTACAAGTTCGTGAATCACGTTTACGTTGGCCAATTCCTGAGGATATTCAGCAACTTCAAGGGCAGAAATTAATCAACCTGAGCCGTCGTTCAAAATACATTTTGGCAGAGTTTGAACGTCACACCATGCTATGGCATCTAGGTATGTCTGGTAGTTTTAGAATCTGCAATCCAGAGGATGAACTGAGAAAGCATGACCATTTAATCATTCAATTTGAAGACAGTGAGCTACGCTATCACGATCCTCGTCGTTTTGGTTGCATCATTTGGCTGAATGAACAAAGCCAAACGAAACTGATTGATAAACTTGGCCCTGAACCGCTGAGTGATGCTTTTAATGCTGAATATCTTGCTTCAAAGTTTAAAAATAAAAATGTCGGTGCAAAAGTCGCGATTATGGACAACCATATCGTCGTGGGAGTCGGCAATATTTATGCCACTGAAAGCTTGTTTAATCTCGGCATTCATCCTGCTCAACCTGCTTCTAGTCTAAGCATCGATCAGATTGAAAAACTCGTCATCGAAGTAAAACGCATTTTAAAACAAGCGATTGATTTGGGCGGTTCAACGTTAAGAGACTACAGCAATGCTATGGGGGAAAATGGTTATTTCCAACAAACTCTTTTGGCTTATGGTCGTGCAGGTGAAATGTGCGTGAACTGTGAAACCACCTTGGAAAACTTAAAGCTTGGTCAAAGAGCCAGTGTTTTTTGTCCACAATGTCAGCCACTCAAAAAAGTTAAAATGATCGCAAAGAAAGTATCTAAGGGTAATAAATCATGAAGTCTGCTATCGTTCGTCACATTTTAGTGAAAGATAAAGAACTCTGTGAACAACTGAAAAAGAAAATTAAAGCAGGTGCTGATTTTACTAAAATTGCGAAACAACACTCGACTTGCCCATCTGCTAAAAAAGGTGGTGAACTCGGTGATGTTAAAAAAGGACAATTGGTGGCACCAATTGATAAAGCAGTTTTTACATTAGCTGAGCGTGAATTGCATGGGCCAATTAAAAGTCAGTTCGGTTGGCACTTACTCGAAATTAAATTTCGGATGGATTTTTAATCCAAGCTTTCACATTCTGCTTGAGAGGTAGAAATAAGATCGCCTTGTTGTGCAATCTGCGCATTCGACTCACCTTCAAATTGGTAAACACTTAACCATGCAGTTGTGAATGGCGTTTTTGATTGATCGATATAACCACTTAGCCCCTTTCCATTTCCTTGCATGATACAGATGGGTTGGTTTTGATGTAACTTTTGAAGCATTGGGGTCGAAATTCTAATCTGTTGTTCCACAGCTGTTTCAGGATCATCATTTTCTGCAAGTTGTTTACGAATATTTTCTGCAAACTCTACTTTCAAATGTAAAGGTTGTTCTAAGACCAGCGCTTTCATTTCATCAGGAAGATTCTTAAAGTTTGGTGCAAGCTCTTCCTCACCTTTATACGCCTTATAATTATTGATATTACAATGAATTTTCTTAAAAAAGGATTGCTCCAATCCCATCGTGTTAGACCATGAAATTGAATTAGCAACATCCTCAATGTCTTGAATTAAAAACGATGCGGTTGGGCTGTTTAGATAATATAACTTATCAAAACGATCTGATGATCTTCGCTGTGGATCTGAGTTTTCAGCGCGCTCTGTTTTAAAATTAATCCAATTTTTATTTTGAATATAATCTCCAGAATGAGAGGAAACATCCGTTACTTCTGAATTTGGAAGATAACGTCGATCTGTAAAACGTAAAATTTCAAAATTATGATTCTTCAAACCAATGAATGTATAAACGCCTAATGCTTGATTGCTAAAATATATACCCTCTTTCTCGTGATCTATATCATAGCGCTCACATAATGATTGTACTTTAGCTCGAATAGAGGGGCTAAATTCATCAAGAAAACTTTCATCTACTTTTGCTTTAGACTGACAACCTGCTAGTAAAAAGCATGTAAAAGCAAATAATGGTAGACGCATTTTCATCAATTTATATTGCCTTATTTTCTAAATTTTCTTTCTGAATTTTAAAATCACGAATAAACTGTGTATATTCATCAATATAAGGTCTAAACATTTCAGCGCGTGTTGTGAAGTAAAAAACTTCCTTGCCATTTCTCACAATATTTTCAGGTGACTTACCATTACAATAGCCATTGGCTGAATGCACCGCAGATGCAATGATTTGAAAGTTTTGCTCCGCAATTTGTTCATTTTCAAAACCAAAAACCAAAAGCACGAAGTCTGGACGTACCTTTTTATCTTCACCTACTTTTTCATTACTCACCGCAGTATAAGAACGTATGCCTTGTCCTTTGACTTGAATAATTTTATTTAGACTACAGTCATTTTCTGACCAAGAGGTACCACTGTCTTTTTCAATAAACTCAAAATTGGCTTTTAATAATCGAGTCTGCAATGCCAACATTAATGCATCATTTTCATCAATTGTATCTGTCTCAATCGTAATATAGGTGGTATTTTCATTCGGCATCTCTTTAAAAGTTAAGCCTGTTTCAACTGTTTTTTGTTCTTCTTTTTTTGATTTTTCAATATCGGCTGACGAATGATCAGAACAAGCATATAAACTTATAACTACAGTCATGATCCATATACTTTTGTTCATCAAACTCATCATCCTTAACTCAATTTTCCATAAAAAAACGGTACTTGATTGCACCGTTTTATTCAACTGAATTCGAATTATTTTTAAGTATAAGCCACCTAAAATAACCGCTTTGAGTCAATTAACCCTGAGGGCGATTTTTTAATTGATCACGAATTTCACGTAATAATTCAATATCTTCTGGTGTAGCTGCAGGCGCTTCTTCTGCAGGCTTACGGATTTTATTCAAGAATTTAACCAATAAGAAAACGACCCAAGCCAAAATCAGGAAGTTTAAGAAAATAGTAATAAAGTTACCATAAGTTAAAACGTTTACACCTGCTTTAGTCAATTCATCTAAAGAAGTCAGATTGTTTGGATTAGCACCTAATACGAAAAATTTTTGTGTGAAATCTACACCACCACCAGTAATCACAGTGATTAATGGCATGATAATATCTTTTACTAATGAATCAATAATTTTACCAAATGCACCACCGATGATTACACCGATCGCCATATCCATCATATTGCCTTTGACAGCAAACTCTTTAAATTCAGCAATAACACCCATTTGTATCTCCACGCGCCTTGTGCGTATTTTTATGTGACGAAGTATACATTAATTTCTAATATATATAGTTAGCTAATTTACTTGGTTTTTAAAAAATTCCAATATTTATTTACATTTTATGCCTAAAAACACTTTTATTTTCACATTACGGCTTCTTTTCCTATTCACTTTCCGACCAAAGTAAGCTTAGGCAGAATTTTTCGTCATATTTTGCCTTCAACAACCGTTCTACCTGAGGAGATAATAAGATTCCATGACCTACATACTGACGGATATCATCACTGGATCGCGATGGGTTTAATATAAATCGTAATGCATACGCATCTTTGATCAGATAAACCGCCTGATTAAAACCCTGCCCCTGCCCAAACTCGTCAAAATAATAATATTGCGTACCATTTTTCCATATCGTTGCAGCACGCCACCTACCATCACCATATTTCACTTCAGCAATTTTCTGCCAACGATTTACAGGTGCGTTCTTCAACCGATAAAGCACAGTTGAACGATAGCAGAGTTTCGTTCCCCGCCTACTGCGGATGTATTTATCGTACAGTCCCAGATAATAGGTATCCTGTCCATTATGAAAAACATCAGGAGCCAATTGTGTCATCTTTTGACTGAATGGATTATCACCTACACGCTTTAATTTTTGCTCCTTTCGATGATAAAAATAAATGCCCTGCTGACTAAGAAATAATGGATCATGCGCATGTTCATCATCTTTATTGAGCAAATAATAAGGTGAATATTTTTGTGAAAATGGCGATGTCTGATAATAAAAATTCTGTGTTTTAGGATCATGTAAAAATTCAGACTCAATCCCACCACCAAAATCAAACACCATTAACTGAGGATGATCCTGAACAGGAACACTTTGATTCTTATAATAAACATGTGTTCCATCAGCGGTGTAATAGCTACTCTCTCGTAATCGATCTGACCTGCCTGAATAAGATGGCAAATATCGCATAGTATGACCATTTGCCTGTTCAACCAGTTTTCCCCTGAAATAGGTATTCTCCCCATTACTGACCGTTCCCTGAACAGTTAATTGATACGGAAATTTGCTCACTTCCAGTTGATAATGTGGATACCAGTAATTTTGCGGTTTTGAACCTATTCCAGTGTGATGAAGCAAAATCTGCCAGACCTCCTTCACAATATTCAACTCAGTATTACGTTCCGTGATCTGCGAACAATAATAACTGACCTGACCATCGGTAATATAACCATCACCAATCGAGCGAACTGTCTGCGGATTTAAATTTTTCAGAATCATATTGCCACAATAGACATGCTTTTGATCCACAGCTATTTGTCTGGTCGCAATATCATCCGAAAGCATACGAATCGTCTTTAGATCTGCCTCAGGAATTAGATAATGACCATTACTCGGTACAGCGACATAGACCTGCTGATTATAAATTCTAAACTCTGTCGGACCTGAGCCCACTTTCTGACCCTGCCGATCAAGTTCAAAACTACTCAGTTCCCGAGTGGGTTTAGCGATTAAAAAAATAAACACAGATAAAAGAGTGATCAGTAAAATACTGAATATCACCATGAGCTGTTTCAGTTTTTGCTGTTTTTCTGTGGGTAAATGACTGTTCAAACGCCATACCTATATCATCATATTTATTATAAAACCACTATAGCAAAATATTCAGTCATAAAAAAACCGCCAATGAATGGCGGTTTTCTTCAACTTAACGGTAAGGCTTAGCCGTTACGGTTACGTTTACGTTCGTTTTCAGTCAACCAACGTTTACGGATACGGATTGACTTAGGTGTTACTTCAACTAATTCATCATCTTCAATGAATTCAAGCGCTTGTTCAAGCGTGTATTCGATTGCAGGAACAAGAGTCAACGCATCATCAGTACCAGAAGCACGTACGTTTGTTAACTGTTTTGCTTTAGTTGGGTTAACAGTCATGTCGTCTGAACGTGAGTTAATACCTACGATCATACCTTCATAAACTTCTAACTGTGGCTTAGCAAATAGGCGACCACGGTCTTGTAGTGTGAACAATGCATAGCCAAGGCAAGTACCTTGAACCATAGAAATCAACACACCGTTTTGACGTTTCGCAACAGTACCTTGTTTCATAGGACCATAGTGAGAGAAGCTTGAAGTCATGATCCCTGTACCAGAAGTCATGGTCAAGAATTCAGAACGGAAACCGATCAAACCACGTGAAGGAACAGTTGCTTCAATACGGATACGACCTTTGCCGTCAACTTCCATATTGGTCATTTCGCCTTTACGGTGACCCATTTGTTCCATTACAGAACCCTGGTGCTGTTCTTCAACATCAAAAGTTACGTTTTCGTATGGCTCTTGTTTTTCGCCATCAACTTCTTTCAAGATTACTTGAGGACGAGATACGCCCATCTCGAAACCTTCACGACGCATGTTTTCGATCAATACAGAAAGGTGAAGTTCACCACGACCAGAAACTTTGAAACGGTCTGGACTGTCAGTATCTTCAACACGAAGTGCTACGTTGTGGATCAATTCGCGGTCAAGACGTTCACGGATGTTACGTGAAGTTACGAATTTACCTTCTTTACCCGCAAATGGTGAATTGTTGACTTGGAAAGTCATAGACACTGTAGGTTCATCTACAGAAAGTGCTGGAAGCGCTTCAACTGCTTTAGGATCACAGATTGTGTCAGAGATATGAAGTTCATCAATACCAGTTACACAAACAATATCACCAGCAGATGCAGTTTCAACATCGATACGTTCTAAACCGTGGTAACCCATGATTTTTAAGATACGACCGTTACGTGTTTTACCGTCTTTGTCGATAACAGTTACAGGTGTGTTTAATTTCACTGAACCGCGTTGGATACGACCAACACCGATAACGCCCACGAAGCTATTATAGTCAAGTGAAGACACTTGCATTTGGAATGGACCATCAACATCAACTGCTGGTGGTTCAACAACATCAACAATTTTTTGGAACAATGGTGTCATGTCTTCAGCAAGTTCTTCTGGAGATGGACCAGCCACACCACGAAGACCAGATGCATATACAACTGGGAAGTCTAACTGTTCGTCAGTACCACCTAAGTTATCAAACAAATCAAATACTTGATCAATAACCCAGTCTGGACGCGCACTTGGCTTGTCGACTTTGTTAATGATCACAATTGGTTTCAAACCACGTGCGAACGCTTTTTGCGTTACGAAACGAGTTTGTGGCATTGGACCTTCTTGTGAATCTACAAGAAGCAATACGCAGTCAACCATCGACATTACACGTTCAACTTCACCACCGAAGTCGGCGTGTCCTGGGGTGTCCACGATGTTAATACGGTATTCAGTATCAGTACGTTTGTCTAACCATTTGATTGCAGTGTTTTTTGCAAGAATGGTAATACCACGTTCGCTTTCAATAGCGCCCGAATCCATGACACGCTCAATCTCGCCCGCGCGATCACCAAGAGCACCAGATTGCTGTAAAAGTTTGTCTACAAGAGTCGTCTTACCATGATCGACGTGCGCAATGATGGCAATGTTACGGAGAGTTTTAATATCTGACATGTAAATTCGATACGCCTAAAGTTTGAGGGCAAATTATACAGAAAAAATATAACTTTTAGTAGTGACAGTTTATTGACAGTTACAAGTTTTTTTCACAACAGTCGGCTTTTTGTTTTGTAATAGTGTGTAAACAGATTAGAATAGCGCCATCTTGCTGCTTTCTCTCTCTGTGTCATGTCTGATATTCATACCTCTCCCGAGCAAAAACAGGGTCAAATTGATCTTGTTTATGGCTTAAATGATCGTCCAAAACCACTTATCGCTTTTTTTGCAGCCCTGCAACATTTGCTTGCAATCATTGTTCCAATTGTAACGCCGGGTTTATTAATTTGCTTGGCATTAGGTGTGTCTCCACATGACACCAACAAGATTTTATCCATGTCTTTGGTGATTTCGGGGATTGCAACATTCTTACAATGTAAAAAAGTTGGTCCATTTGGCGCTGGTTTATTAATTGTTCAAGGAACAAGTTTTAACTTTATTGGTCCTATCATCGGGATTGGTTCAGCCATGGTTGCAGCTGGCACACCTGTAGAAGCTGTCATGGCATCTATTTTTGGTGTCGTCATTGCGGGTTCTTTTATCGAAATGGGTGTTTCCCGTATTTTACCTTGGGTAAAAAAACTGATCACACCATTGGTTACAGGTATTGTTGTACTTCTCATCGGTTTAACTTTGATTAAAGAAGGTCTCATCAGTATGGGCGGTGGTTATCAAGCCATGTCAGATAAAACCTTTGCCAGTGCTGATAACTTAATCATGTCATGCACCGTATTAGCCATCATTATTTTGCTCAATCGTTTTAAAATCGTATGGCTGAAAAGTTCAGCGATCTTAATTGCATTGGTGATTGGTTACATTCTGGCAGGCTATATGGGGCATTTAAATTTTGCAGGTTTAGAAAATACACCTGTGATTCAAATCCCTACCCCTATGCACTTTGGTCTTAGCTTCTCTTGGAGCTTATTTATTCCAATGGCTTTCATTTACCTTGTGACCTCTTTGGAAGCAATTGGTGATGTTACCGCAACCTCTAAAATTTCAAATCAACCGGTTGATGGTCCTGTTTGGATGCAACGTATTAAAGGTGGTGTATTGGTAAATGGTGCAAACTCTTTCCTTGCAGGTATTTTCAATACATTCCCAAGTTCAGTCTTTGCCCAAAATAATGGCGTGATTCAACTAACTGGTGTTGCAAGCCGTTATGTCGGGATCTGGATTGCGATCATGTTGATCATCCTCGGTTTATTCCCTGCTGTTGCAGGTGTAATCCAAGCTGTACCACAAGCTGTACTTGGTGGTGCTGTGATGGTGATGTTTGGTGCTGTTGCTGCATCTGGTATTAACATTTTATCGGGAATTCAGCTAGATCGTCGTGCTTTATTAATCATCGCAATTTCTTTAGCTCTAGGCTTAGGCGTTGCGCAAGTTCCTCAAATTTTAGAACATTTACCAGAACTACCGAAAAACATTTTTAGTTCTGGTGTTGCAACTGGTGGTATTGCTGCCTTGATTTTAAATTTAGTTTTACCTGAAACTAAAAAATAACGAATCAATTCTTTGTATAATGCCCAGCTTAGTCTGGGCATTTGGTTTGTTTGAGCTTCATTTTAATGAAGATAAACATACTTTTTTATTTAATGATGGATGGTGAATATGGAGCCGAGAAGTGAAGTTGTCATTCGACAGCATGACTACCTTTCTGGACGCGTGTTATTGGTCAATGCACCAATGGATGACCTACTTTCAAATTTAGCTCATGACATCGAAGCAAGTGTTTGGACGTGGAATTTTAATGAATTTCAATACTTCCAAAACCTACAAACAGATGTACATTTTGGAACTGATCTTCCTGAATCAGACTTTGATCAAGCGATCGTCTTTGTTCCAAAATCAAAAGAATTACTCAATTATATTCTGCATAATTTGGTCAGTCGCTTAGCAGTCGGTGCTTCTATTTTCTTGGTTGGAGAGAAAAAAGGCGGTGTAGAACGTGCATCCAAACAATTACAACCTTATGGTCGAAGTATCAAATTAGATAGCGCACGCCATTGTCAAATGTGGCAACTGACGACTGATAAGACTGTTGTTGCCAAACCACTTGCTGAATGGGTTCAACACTATCCAGTTGAAACACCAGCTGGAGAATTGACGATTTGCGCATTACCAGGTGTATTCAGTCAAAACCGTTTGGATGTCGGTACTGCAGTATTATTGCCTTATTTAAAACAGGTGACTGCTGGGAAAATTGCTGATTTTGGTTGTGGTGCAGGCGTGATCAGTGCATATTTATCCAAATTAAATCCTAAAAACCGTATCTTTGCTTTAGATGTAGATGCATTTGCATTGGCCTCGACGCAAATGACTTTTGAAAAAAATGCGTTGCCATTAGAACAACTTGAAGTCAAAGCTGTAACTGGAATTGAAGATGCACCGCTATTCTTGCACGCAATCGTCAGCAATCCCCCATTTCATCAGGGGATTCAAACAGATTACAATGCCAGTGAAAATTTATGTAAAACGGCAAGACGACATTTAAAATCGGGGGGGGAGTTGTGGATTGTGGCGAACCGCTTCCTCAATTACCCATTACTGATTGAGCAAAGCTTTGGTCGATGTGAGACTAAAGCAGATCAACAAGGCTTTAAAGTGTTATTTGCCAATACTCAAAAAAATAGTAAGGAATCATGATGAGCGATAATGGTCATCCAAAACTTCAGCGAAAGCTTGGAGCAAGACATTTAAATATGATCGCCATTGGTGGTTCAATCGGAACAGGTTTATTCCTTGCTTCAGGTCAAACCATTGCGACAGCGGGTCCAGGCGGTGCATTACTTGCCTATGTATTAATTGGTGTCATGATTTATTTCTTGATGACCAGTCTTGGTGAATTGGCTACGCACAACCCAACTTCAGGCGCATTTTTTACTTATGGTAATAAATATGTAGAAGAAGGCTTTGGTTTCGCACTGGGCTGGAACTATTGGTATAACTGGGCAATTACGGTTGCATTTGAATTAGTTGCTGTTCAATTCATCATGAAATTTTGGTTTCCAGACATTCCAGGCTTCTGGTGGAGCGCCCTGTTCCTTGCCATCATTTTCTTTATCAATGCTTTAACAGTTAAAGGTTTTGGTGAAAGTGAGTTCTTATTTTCACTGGTCAAAGTCATTGCGATTATCTTCTTTATTGCAATCGGTCTGTTCATGATCGGTAAAATCATGCTTGATCCAACAGATTCAATTACCAAAAACTGGACGATTGGTGAAGCTCCTTTTGTAGGTGGTTTCCAAGCTTTAGTTGGTGTGGCAATGATTGCTGGATTCTCTTTCCAAGGCACCGAAATGGTCGGTGTTGCTGCAGGTGAATCTAAAGATCCGAAAAAGACCATTCCGATTGCGATTAAGCAAATCTTCTGGCGTATTCTTTTATTCTATATCTTGTGTATTTTCATCATCGGTACATTGGTGGCATATACAGATCCAAACCTTGCTTTGGCTGCTGAAGGCGACGGTAATATTACCCTTTCGCCATTCACATTACTCTATGAAAAAGCAGGTTTAGCCTTTGCTGCGGGCTTAATGAATGCGGTGATTTTAACTGCGATCATGTCTGCGGGTAACTCAGGTATGTATTCTTCAACACGTATGCTGTTTGACATGGCACGTGAAGGGAAAGCGCCAAAAGTATTCTCGAAACTGGATCTTCGTGGTGTTCCAATGAATGCCCTTTATGCAACAACTGCAATTGCTGCACTGTGTTTCTTAACCACATTTATTGGTGAAAGTGTTGTATTTACATGGTTGCTCAATATGTCAGGGATGTGTGGATTCATCGTGTGGCTAGGGATTGCGATTTCACATTACCGCTTCCGTAAAGGTTATTTAGCTCAAGGCTACAAACTCGAAGACCTTGCTTATCGTGCGAAGTTTTTCCCATTCGGCCCATGGTTTGCATTTATTCTCTGTGCAATCGTGGTCTTAGGTCAAAACTATGAAGCCTTTATGAAAGGTGACTGGATGGGCGTATTATCAACCTATATCAGTATTCCACTCTTCCTTGCAATTTGGCTAGGTTATAAATGGAAATTCAAATCAAAATTTGTCGCATATGATGAAATGGATGTAAAGCCAATGCAAGTTGAAAAAGAATAATTTCTTTATTCATCAATATGAAGCAGCCTTAGGGCTGCTTTTTTATTCTTATCGAAAAATAAAATTTAAAGAATAAATTGACAAACTTTTTTTTATTTATAAAATAGCCTGAAAATTGAATAAGATTAGTTCAATTCCCCTATACCGAATTCTTGCAAATATTGAATTCACAGATTTAAGGAGTACATCATGCCATTTACAGAGAACAAACAAAACTAAACAAGCAGATGTCTACTTACGGGCACTGTTTACAATTGTGTCCGAATGCAAAATATTACAATGTAATAAAGCCTAGCATTCGCTAGGTTTTTTTATGCCTATATGTTTGATATGCACGGACAAAATAAAAATTCAAGAAGAGAAAATCATGGCAATACAAATGATTTTGAACGCCAAAGCAGAATATGGCGTTCCAGTAAAAATTTATACACAAGATGTGGATGAAGAAAGCCTAACGCAACTTCGCAAAATGTCACAGCTACAATTTATTCACTCGCATATTGCGGTGATGCCTGATGTACATTTAGGTAAGGGTGCAACTGTAGGTAGTGTCATTCCAACCAAGAATGCCATTATCCCTGCTGCAGTTGGTGTGGATATTGGTTGTGGCATGAATGCACTACGAATCAGTTTAAAAGCATCACAGTTGCCTGATAATTTAAGTGCCTTACGTAATGCGATTGAAAGAAAAGTACCCGTTGGTTTTGAAATGCATAAGCAACTCAAAGCCAAGGCCTCTACGCTTTCTCCTTTAGACAAAAGGCTGAAATTGATTACAGATAAGCACCCTGCGCTAAAACGTATGTTACGTAGCTTTGATTCTACTTGGCAAAAACAGCTCGGTACTTTAGGTGGTGGAAATCACTTTATTGAACTCTGCTTAGATGAAAATGATGATGTTTGGATCATGCTACATTCAGGCAGTCGCGGTTTGGGCAATGTGATTGGGACTTACTTTATTGAACGCGCCAAAAAAGAAGCCCAAAGCCGTTTTGGGCATGTGCCAGATAAAGATTTAAGTTACTTTGCCGAAGGTTCAAATAACTTTGATGATTATTTTGAAGCTGTAGAATGGGCACAAGAATATGCCTATGAGAATAGACGTGAAATGATGCGTTTAATCTTAGAGGCAATTCGCCCATTACTGCCAAGTTTTCAAATGAACAAAGAAGCAATTAATTGCCACCATAATTACGTCCGTAAAGAAATTCACTTTGGTGAAGAGGTATTTGTGACACGTAAAGGGGCAATTCGTGCAGGGCTTGATGAATATGGCATCATTCCTGGCTCAATGGGCGCACAATCTTTTATTGTTAAAGGCAAAGGCAATCCCGATTCATTCTGCTCATGCTCACATGGTGCAGGAAGAAAAATGAGTCGAACTAAAGCCAAGCATTTATTTAGTCAGCAAGATTTGATTGCACAAACAGAAGGTATTGAATGTCGTAAAGACAAAGGCGTTGTGGATGAAATTCCGAGTGCATACAAAGATATTCATCAAGTCATGGCAAATCAAAGTGATTTAATTGAAGTCGTTCATACACTTAAACAAGTATTATGTATCAAAGGATAAATAGCTAGAATACCTATTTCAGCAGAGTTCGCTTTGCTGAAATACATTTTCATCATATTTTTATCAATTAAGCTGATCTAGAAAAAACTCAATTTACATCATATTGAATAAATTACGCATCACGCATGCAAAATTTTCGATCATCAACGATGATCACTTGACGACAAATTCCTTCAACTTGACGTTGCTGTTCAAAAACAGTTTTAGGCATAGGCTCGAAACTATCAAAGAAACTAATTTCGACATCATCAATTGAATATACCAATGAATGGTACCCAACACCTTCTAATGTGTCATAGTACACAATCACGAAATTACCATTTTCAACTGCGTACTGAATATCTTGATAACTACAAGAAGGTTGTTGAACACTGATTCCAAGCACTTGAGCCTCTTGGTAGAACTCGACTTCTGTTGAATGCTGAACCAAATCTTCATCACTATAAAAAGTAACATCTAAACCTAACTTTTGTAATGCAACAGCAAGTGAGATACCAAAAGTACCATCTTGATCATTATGCTTACAGAGTTTCACAAGATCTGGAATATGAAGATCTACACCATAATGATGAAAAATCATCCAGATCGCATAAATACCGCAATTCGCTTCTAAATCTAATAACTCATCAGGTAGCTGCACGCTTATTTCACCACATAGTTTCAAAACCAAGAAACATGATTATAAGCGATAAAGCATTTTATATAGAGATGCTATATCTCTTGTTATTTTAAATTTCAATTATTTAATTTTTAAAATAACCTCTACTCGTCTATTCTTCGCTTTACCATCTGCTGTTTTATTATCTGCAATCGGTTTTGTAGGCCCAGAGCCTAATATCATTAACTGCTCAGGATTAACTTTATATTCATTGATTAAATAGTCTTTTACAAGATTTGCACGATTTAATGACACTTTATTATTCGATGCCAAAGATCCAGAGCTATCAGTATGTCCCTCAATTTGTAAGGCAAAATTCTTATTTGCTTGAAGTAACTGTGCTGCAACAGACAAAGCTGGTTGATACTCTTCATCGATCATTGTTGATTTTGGTTGGAAATAAATTCGCACACCTTTTTTTAAGGACTTAACCTCTTTAGGGTGTTGCTTTTGAATCGCAACAGTTATTGAGTTTGTTGGCATGAGTGGATCTGCCGTTGTACAAGCGACTAGACCCAATAGCATAAATCCGAGAATAATAAATTTCATTGTTAACCTTTAATTATTAATTTTACATTCAATTATTATTTAGCATAATTTTAATTATAGATATTTCCATTAAAAAAGCGACTCTATTGAGTCGCTTTTTTTAAACTAAATAACAAATTATTTAGTTACAGTACGGCTACCAGTGATCGTAGCGAATACGCGACGGTTCATAGCACGACCTTCTTTAGTTTTGTTGTCAGCGATCGGTTGATCCCATGCAAAACCTTGAGTAGTCAAACGAGAAGCATCAACATTATATTCGCTTACTAGCGCTGATTTAACAGAGTTAGCACGAGCTAAAGATAAACGTTCGTTCAATTTACGTGGACCAGTGTTATCTGTGTGACCTTCGATACGAGCAGTCGCATTCGGGAACGCAGATAATGCATCAGCTACTTTAGCAACTTCTGGTTTGTATTGATCTTTGATGTTTGATTTGTTTGTATCAAAGAATACGCGAAGTTCCATTTGTAGATCTTCAACTTGTGGTTGAGGAGCTGGTTCAACTGGAGCTGGAACAACTGGAGCAACTGGAGCAACTTCTACTACAGGAGCAGCAGGTTTCAAGTGACCACCAAGAACTACGTTAAGACCTGCAAGTGCAGTATAGTTCCAGAATTTTTCGTCGAAGTTATAAGTACCACGAGCTTCTGTACGAAGAGATAAAGCATCGTTTAAGCGCCAGAAAGCACCAACACCAGCGTTACCTAAAGTACCTTCTTCGTTGTTGTGGTAAGACATGTCATCAAGTTTGTATTTATAGTGACCAGCACCTAATAATACGTATGGCTTGATTTTGCTGTCATAGTTTTTAGTGATCAAATCAGAAGTAGCATAGAAGTTACCGTTGATTTGAGTTTGTTTGTATTCAGAACCAGCTACGCCAGTACCGTCAAGATCACCTTTAACTTGGTTATATTCAGCTTCAAAACCTAACCATGGAGTAAGCTCAACACCTAAAGCAGCACCAACGAATAAATCGTCTTGTAATTCAGGACCAGCTGTTAACTCGCCTTTATCACCACCGTTATTGTGTTGAGAGTCTTGGAAAGTGTAACCAACTAGTAAAGGTGTAACAGTTACGCCAGCATTAGCAGCAGCGAATGGAGCAGCAACAAGCATAGCAAGTGCGATACGACTCAATTTCATGGATATCCTCCAGAGATAACAATTGTTGTTCAAGCTTAGCCTAAAATTTTTTGGCTTATCCGAGATAAACTTAATACCCCAGTATTATTTTTAAGCTACTCACGTTGAATCATACAAACACTTGAGGCTTTTTCCAAGTGCTTGATAACTTTAATCAAGTAAATTATTGACAAAATTACTTACAATTTCCGTTGTAATTCGGTAACTTTTTACTCAATTTTTTTCTGCGAATAGCTTATCTTTTACTTGCTAGCATTTTAACAGCAAAAGAAAGCGATAGTAATATTTTTTTTCCACTATACGCAATTCATTTAAATTTATAAGAAAAATTATTATTTTTCAAATAAAAAACAATACTTAAACGAAGATTAACACATGTATTCTTATTGTAAAGAGCAAGCTTTCACGCTTGTAGAATTGATTGTCACTATTTCAATTCTAACCATTCTTGCAACTTTAGCATTTCCCTCATATTTAAATTTCAAAGCGAAACAAGAGTTAAATCACATTACAGCACTCATTCACACCCTCAACCAATCTGCAAAAAGTAATGCTGTCACTTACCATTCTATCATTGTGATTTGTTCATCTGCCAATACAACTCAATGTGCCAATGATCAATGGAATACAGGCATAATCATGTTCAGTGACCTCAATAGCAATCAACAAGTAGACCCAGATGAAAGAATCCATAGCGTTGTAGATACAAAACTTAAATATGGTTCACTGACTTGGGATGGTGGTGTCACGAGTACCAAAGTATTAACCTTTCAAGGAGATACTGGTCTACCTCGTAGCTCTTTCGGAAGTTTTTATTATTGTAGCCAACACGCTTCCTCATTACACCGCCGATTTGCCCTTCCCAAAACGGGGTTATTAAGAGTCGAGAGCTATGCCTGTTAATTGATCTGTGTTTGTGAATTGAATGTAATTAATTTTCAAAAAAACTGACCTGTTTAGTCCACTATTCTTGGCTGAATAGACTTTATTCTCCAATTTATTTTTATATACTGCTTAAGTTTGGATACATTCTCAGAATAATCAATTGGAGATTAGAACAATGACTGACATCGTAATTGTCAATGGTGCACGTACTGCAATGGGTGGCTTTCAAGGTAGTCTTGCGAGTGCAACTGCCCCTGAACTGGGGGCTGCATCAATCAAAGAAGCCATTAATCGTTCTGGATTACAAGCAAGTGATGTGCAAGAAGTCATTATGGGTTGTGTACTTCCAGCAGGCTTAAAACAAGGTCCTGCGCGTCAAGCCATGCGTAAAGCGGGCTTACCTGATTCTACTGGTGCAGTCACCATTAACAAATTATGTGGCTCTGGTATGAAAGCCGTGATGCAAGCTGCTGATGCGATCAAAGCTGGTTCAGCAGAAGTGATTGTTGCAGGTGGTATGGAATCCATGACCAATGCACCTTATTTACTTCCAAAAGCACGTGGCGGTTTCCGTATGGGTCACGGCGAAGTGAAAGACCATATGTTCTTTGATGGTCTAGAAGATGCTGAAACAGGTCGCTTAATGGGTTCTTTTGCTCAAGATATGGCAAATAACAAAAGCTATACCCGCCAACAGATGGATGATTTTGCGATTCGTTCTTTACAACGTGCACAAAAGGCCATTACCGAAGGTTGGTTTAAAGATGAGATCGTGCCTGTAACCATTTCTGGTCGTAAAGGTGATGTGGTTGTTGACCAAGATGAACAGCCGTTTAATGCCAATATTGAAAAAATTCCAACTTTACGCCCTGCTTTTGCCAAAGATGGAACAATTACAGCGGCAAATGCCAGCTCAATTTCAGACGGTGCATCAGCTTTAGTGCTAACTTCTGCTGAACATGCTGCATCAAAAGGTTTAAATCCTTTGGCGAAAATTGTCGCTTATGCATCGAACTCGCAACATCCTTCTGAATTTACCATCGCACCTGTTGGCGCAATCCAAAAAGTGTTAAATAAAACGGGTTGGGATGCTCAAGACGTTGACCTTTGGGAAATCAATGAAGCTTTTGCTATGGTGACTATGTGTCCAATGGATGAATTCAAATTAGATGCTGAAAAAGTCAATATCAATGGCGGCGCATGTGCATTAGGTCACCCAGTCGGTTCAACAGGCTCACGCATTATTTTAACTTTGATCCATGCTTTAAAACGCACTGGCGGTAAAAAAGGTATTGCGGCATTGTGTATCGGTGGTGGTGAAGCAACTGCTGTGGCAATTGAAATTCTTTAATACTTTCAATCCATCAAAAAAGCATCTAGACCTCTAGATGCTTTTTTGTTTTATCTATTATCACAACGACTTAATTTTCTTTTAGCTCTGGAATCGGTGCAATATAAGCAATAATTAACATAATAAAACCAGCACCCAAGAAAGAAATCACGCGTGTTAAAGTTCCTATATGAGAAAGATCAAATAACACCAATTTCAAGGTCACAATCACGAGAATACTGCCACCTAAAATCCATAAAGGACGAATGACTTTTTGAGTCGCGTAACTCATAGCAATAAAAGCTAAACTGACCCACAGCAAAGTTAAACTCAGTTGTACTGTTGCATCTTGCCATAACATTAAGTCGTTATACGGTGTCGCAAAATACACATGCAAAGCACGCAGTAAAATATAACTGCTGAGCCACAACACGCTAAGTACAGAAAGCACCGCCAAAATCCCTTGATCCATGCTTTGTTGATATTGTTGCTTGACTTGTAAATTCAGCATCCATAGAAATCCAATCAATATTGCAATGCTCACCGCATCGAATGGATTCAGTATAGGTAATAAATAGGCTTGAAATGCTTGTTGTGAAAATAATTGAGCGCATATCATCCACAGCAACATCAACGCTAAACTGCTACGTGTTTGCCAAAACATCGCCCAGTCAGCATTTCTTTGAAAGAAACACCATCCGCAGAATAGTAACGGTAAAATCACCACACTGATATAAGGCATACTCGGAATCAGACTTAAACTGGCAAGACTCAGACTAGTCAAAACTCCCAAACTCACCCATTCATTCTCAAGGCGAATACCACGTAAAGGTCTTAACCAAATCCATGTCAATAACACGCCTGAAACAAGCATCCCCCATCGTTCAACAGCATTTGTCCAAAGTAAAACACCATTTTGGCTAATATCTAGAATGAGAATCAGCGCAAAAACATACAGCGGAATAACACCGATCCATTTAGGAACGAGCCAAGTCCAAGTGGCTTGACGCTTTAATAACACTTCATTCAAGACTAAATAGCCAAAACTCAGAACCAGTAAACTATAAATATATTGATGATCACCTTCAAAATAATCCAATAATAAATATAGCATCATTGTAGTTGCAGATAGCATTAACACACTTAAAAATAAGGTTGTCATCGCACTAATTTGCTTTTGAAAATCAGCACGACTATTGGTTAAAACCACAACAGCAACATAACTTAGACTTAAGCACCAATACATGGTGTTTGGAAAATCTGCTAATTCAGCCAAATAATACAGACTTGAACACCCCGCAACGATCAGCAATACCATAGCCATATAACGGCTAATATTGGATTGTTGATATAGTGCAAATGCAAATATCAATAAACCCTCAGTCGCCCAACCCACTACACTCCATTGTCCATGCAAAAGAATCGGTGGAATTAAAGCAAGGAAAATCAAAGCTAAACTAAAATAACTTTGTGAAATCAATTGAATGGACTGATTCCGTTTTGAAAGTTGATAAATAATGGTGAAAACAATAGAAAAAGCCAAACTAAAACTGGCTAGATGCCATTCTTGATGAAAATACATCAAATATAAGAACAGAAAACCAATGATTGGCGCACCAAAAATTAACGCAATATCTAGGCTAGGTTTCAATTTGAATTGTTCTAGATCTTGTTTCGCAATCAATTGACTAAATCGAAAACCAAGCCAAACAAAGATTGTTATATGCGCGACAACTAAAAGCGTTAATCGTGATTTTTCTTGTGCATAACCATGATAAAAAACATAAGCACCACCCACAATCGCTGTCACTAAAAAACCAATTTGATTCAGGTATTTCCAAGGTCGCAATGTACTCAGTATCGCAATTGCGATATTAATCACTAAATAATAAGCAACTAACTCTGTTGCCGTTGCGCTACGAATAGGCAAAGTAAAAGGCGCAATATAGGCAATGAGCATTGCCATTAAAGCCAATTCTATACTTTGCTGTTTTAGACTTAATCCCAAAGTCACCAGCATGATGACCACAAAATATATTCCTGCGATGAAAATATTGGGAATCACTTGATTGTAATAGGCAAAGAATAAAGTCAGAAAAAGCCCTGCCAAGCCTAGACCTTCCAATGCCAAAGCAAAACTACGATTTTTACTCTGTAAAATAAAACCAAGCCCCGTGATGCCAATACTCACCAAAGCAACAATGGCAAGCTTAACCGCCAGACTCAGTTGCCAATGTTCCGTGGCAAAGCGCAGCAATAGCACAATCCCGATCACCAAAACTAGAATGGCGACTTTTAACACGGGATTACCTTGAAAAATCCACTGTCGAACCTGTGTCATCAAGCTATCAGTTGGCGAACGATCTACTGAAGTAATTTGAGCATGCTGAAGAGATTGATGTGCTGAATGATCAGTTTTAAATGGTAAATCAGCTGAAGACTGTAAGCGCTGTAATTGTGTTTGCACTTGAGTCAGATAACGTTCTAAACGTCTAAGCCATCGCAGAAAAAAGAAAATCCAAGCAGTTAAACCCAATCCCACCAACCAACTAAAATGTAAAGTTAATCCGACGACTGAGACAATTGAAGAAATATAAAGCGGGACTTTAGAGGTATTCTGCAATGGAATCTGAGTTTGCGATGCAATCTCCTGCATTGGATTTTGAATGGCATCGACATAGTGCATCACACTCATGACAAATGCCAAGCCACAGATATAGGTCACGATTTTTGTATCAAAAAACCATGCACTGACTGCGATAATCATCAGCATCATCAACCAAATAATGCGAATTTCACTCTGCCCTTTCAGCATATTTGCTCTTTCTCTGTCCTGAGTCATTCGATGATACAACAGCCTTAGATTGATAATGCATGTATTCATCAGATATTCAGTAACACAAGGATGACCGTTGTCGCTTCGCAATAGCGAAAAATCACGTACAATAAAGCGGTTATTTGGATTAGGAAATTATCAATGCCACCATTTGTATTGGTCGATGGGTCATACTTTTTATTTCGTGCTTTTCACGCACTCCCACCTTTAACCACATCAACTGGATTACAGACCAATGCGATTCGTGGGGCAATTTCTGCAATTCAAAAATTGATGCGTCGCGTTCAGCCAACGCACATGGCGGTTATTTTCGATACCGCTGAACCGACTTTCCGTCATGAGTTATCACCGATTTATAAAGGTGATCGCCCAAGTATGCCTGACGAGCTCTCTCAGCAAATTCCGTATTTACATGCATTAATTCGTGCGCTGGGCATTCCTTTACACATGCTTCCAGGTGCTGAAGCTGATGATATTATCGGGACTTTAGCTAAACGTGCCGAAGCCGCTGGTCACCAAGTTTTAATTTCAACAGGTGACAAAGACATGGCGCAACTTGTCACTGACAAAGTGACCTTGGAAGATAGCTTTAAAGATAAACCTATGGATGTGGATGGTGTCATTGAAAAATTTGGCGTGCGTCCAGATCAAATTATTGATTATTTAACCCTCATGGGCGATGCCTCTGATGGTATCCGTGGTGTGCCTGGTGTTGGTGCTAAAACGGCTGCAAAACTTTTAAATGAATATGATTCAATTGGTGGCATTTTAGAAAATGTCGACAATATTAAAGGCAAAGTTGGTCAAAACATTAAAGACAATGTTGAAGGGATTGCACTTGATCACCAACTTGCAAGTATTGTCATCGACTTAGATTTAAATCTGACTTATGACGATTTAAAACTGGCTGATCCAGATGTTGAAAAGCTGCGTAATCTCTATACCGAACTTGAGTTCCGTAACCAATTACAATCACTTGATCATCCGAATAATCCAAACAGTTCAGCCTATAAACAAACCACGAAAGAAATTGCCAAAACTGAACAAGTATCAGAAGTAACAACAGATCAAGCAATCAGTTCAAGTGTTGATGATCGTCTAGGTGAAGCAAATTATCATACTGTTTTGACTCAAGCAGATTGGGACAAATTATTCCAACGTTTAAGCACCGAAAAGCGTTTTGCAATTGATACTGAAACCACAAGTTTAGATTATCGTGTTGCTGAAATGGTCGGTTTTTCAGTGGCTTTCGATGCCAAAGATGCTTATTACGTTCCACTTGCGCATGACTATGAAGGTGCACCTGAACAACTCAATCGTGAAATCATCATTCAGCAAATCAAACCTATTTTAGAAGATCCCAAAGTTGAGAAAATTGGACATCATTTAAAATACGATGCACATATTTTTGAGAATCACGGCATCCATTTACAAGGTTGGTATTTCGATACCATGTTGGCATCGTATGTACTAAATGCTGTAGCAACACGTCATGGTATGGATGATGTGGCACGTGTTTATCTTAGCCATTTGACCACAACCTATGAACAAGTTGCAGGTAAAGGTGCAAAACAAAAAACCTTTAATCAAATTGAGCTTGAAACAGCTGCACATTATGCAGCTGAAGATGCCCATGTAACTTTCCGCCTATATGAAGTTCTCGATCGCAAACTGAAAGAAATTCCTGAACTGAGTGGAATTTTACATAATATTGAAATGCCTGTTGCCAGTGTTTTAACGACAATGGAAGGAAATGGGATTGAGCTAGATTTAACTTTCTTAGATCAACTCAGTGTCGATTTTGCGGAAACCATTCAAAATTTGGAAAATCAGATTATTGAAATTGCGGGTGAATCATTCAACGTTGCCTCACCGAAACAAGTTGGTGAAGTACTATTTGAAAAACTCGGTTTAAAAGGTGGTAAGAAAACTGCAACGGGGCAATACAGTACTTCGGAAGCTGTTTTAGAAAAAATTGACCATCCAATTACAGCTTTGATCATTGAATACCGTGGCTTAACCAAACTGAAAAGCACGTATACAGAAGCTTTAGTAAAGCAAGCCAATAATGATACCCATCGTGTGCATACCAGTTATCACCAAGCTTTAACAGCGACTGGGCGCTTGTCATCGACTGATCCAAACTTGCAGAATATTCCAGTTCGTGAGGAAATTGGCCGTCAAATTCGTAAAGCATTTATCGCACCGAAAGGACGTGTACTGCTCGCAGCCGATTATTCTCAAATTGAATTGCGTTTAATGGCACATTTCTCTCAAGATGATGCCTTAGTCGATGCCTTTAAGCATGGTCAAGATGTCCATCGTCGTACCGCTTCAGAAGTCTTGGGTGTAGCACTGGAAGATGTGACTTCAGATCAACGTCGTCAAGCCAAAGCAGTCAACTTCGGTCTGCTCTATGGTATGTCAGAATTTGGTTTGATTCGTCAGCTTGGTTTTACTCGCCAAGAATCGCAAAATTATATCAAGCAATATTTCCATCGCTATCCAGGCATTTATGAGTATATGCAACGTACGCGTCAAGTGGCTTTGGAACAAGGTTTTGTTGAAACCATTACAGGGCGTCGCTTATATACACCTGATATTGATGCTCGAAATATGATGGTGCGTAAAGGTGCAGAACGCGCGGCAATTAATGCACCACTCCAGGGTTCTGCTGCTGAAATTATTAAAATGGCCATGATTGAAGTGGCTAAAATCCTACCGAATGATCAAGCTAAGCTTTTACTGCAAGTACACGATGAATTGGTGTTTGAAGTCGATGAAGCGATTGCAGATCAGTTGGCTGAACAAATCAAAGATGTGATGCAAAAAGTATGTACCTTATCTGTACCTTTAGTGGTTGAAATCGGTAAAGGCAGTAATTGGGATGAGGCGCATTGATGCCTTAACGACCTTTTCACTTTGAAATAAAAATTTTAAAAAGAGGTGCTTTTAGAAGTGCCTCTTTTATATTCAAAGAGTTATTCTTCATAAAACTCAAATGCTTCGTTTTATTTATTCATTTTTCAAAAATCAATCAATAAATCTAGATAAGCCAATATGCTGATCAAATTCAGCCTTATCATCTTCTAGCAATAACGACCGATGATAACGTAAAGAATAACCTCCTTTCATTTCCCCATTCTCAGATAAAATATACCAATCCAATAAATCCTCTTCAGCAAACTTCAACCATTGTCCCACATGGATCCATTCAAATTCTTTTGGCAACTCAAATGGTTGTGCATAACAAAATCCCTCTTCAAAAAAGGGACTCATCAGCCAAATATTTGCACCATGAGAAGCATCTTGATATTCTGGAATATAAAATTTCACACAAGCAAAATCACCTTTAGATAACTGCTCTATTTGGCTTTTGAAAATAGAAAGTGAACCTACAGCCAATTGAATTGTATTTTCGTATCCGTCAACTTTCTTATCTAAATTCATAAAGATAGGATCATTTTTATTGCTCATTATTTTCATACTTCATTTATTTTAAATAACTAATAATAGTAAAAAGGACTCTTTCGAGTCCTTTTCTACTTATACAAGAATGAATTACAAACCAGTCAATAAAACCTTAGCGACTTCATTCATCAGGATTTCAGCAACATAGAGTGCTAGGAATGCCAAGATCGGAGATAAATCAATCATCCCCATATTGGGCATAATACGACGGAATGGCGCCAATAATGGTTCAGCAAGCTCTTGAATCACTTCAATATAAGGTGAACGTGACTGTGTAAACATCACCACCCAACTTAAGATAATCGTTGCAAAAATTAAATAACGGCAGAAACGAATCAAATCCTGAATCATCGTCACAAAAGTCAAAATAATTAAATGCACAGGGCTATTCGGTATCGCACCTTGCAAGTACATCATGCCAAAAATCTTCAGCAGATATAGAACAACGACTAAAACCAAAGCAGCAGTATTTACACGACCTTTCGCCAAAGTTGGGAAAATTCGGCTAAACATATCCACAATTTTAGTTGCTTTGACCGTCGACAAAACCACTGGATTGTATGGACTGACCATCGCCAACTGCATTAAAAAACGAAAGAATACGAGCAAAATCGCTACGTTAATGATAATGCCAAAAATTTGCGCAGAATTTGCACCCATATTGGAACGTTCCTAAAAAATCAATATATGCTTAAAACGATGATTAAAAAATTATTTAATGCTGTCACTTAACTCTACAGCCAATTCCTGACTACGTTTTTGCGCAGCAGCCAAAGCTGTTTGAATATTCTGTGAAATTTGTGCGCGATCAAATACTTCGATTGCGGCTTGAGTCGTACCATTTGGTGAGGTCACATTTTTACGCAACTCTGACGGCGCACTTGAACTGGTGATCGCCATTTGCGCAGCGCCTAGCGCTGTTTGCAAGGTTAAAGCCGTTGCCACCTTTTCATCCAAGCCCATATTCTTACCTGCACGAATCATACTTTCCATCATATAGAAGAAATATGCAGGACCTGAACCAGAAACCGCAGTTACAGCATCAATTTGCGCTTCTGAACCTACCCAAATGGTTAAACCTGTTGAAGCCAAAACTTGTGTCGCCAACTCGCGATCTTTTGTTTCAACTTCTTCATTCGCATACATACCATGCGCACCCGTTTGCACCAAAGCCGGTGTATTTGGCATCACACGGACAATACGATTATTGCCAGTCAAGTCTGAAATCGTTTTAATTTCAGCACCAGCCACAATCGAAATAATCAATTTATTCGCAAATAAACCGTTTAATGGTTTTAATACTGTGCCTAAAACTTGCGGTTTCACAGCAAATACAACAATATCGGCATCTTTAATCGCTGCAACATTATCATCAGTCACATGCACATCTTTTTCTTTGAGTAATTCACGAACTTTTTCAACGGGGTCTGAAACTGTAATACGTGTTGCAGGTAAACCACGACTCAACAAGCCACCAATCAGGGCTTGAGCCATATTTCCACCACCAATAAAAGTAATATTACAATTTAACACTGCACTCATGAATCACACTCGACCTTAGTTTTGTTACGCTGAGATTAAATTTGGTTGCCAACCGTCGACTTCACAATATTCAGATTGCGCCAACCAAAAACCGTTTGGTGTAAACACACCAAGCATAACATTATCTACACTTAATATTTGAATTGTATGACGCTTCCAAGGAAAAATATGCGCATCTTGAATGGCTTTTTTCAATGGCCAAGCACCGACCCGACCATATAGATGAATTTTCTCCCCACCTTGACGTGCTTTCAATGTCAGTTGTTTTCCAAGCAATGTAAAAGCTAAACCTATTTTAGAACGTTCTAATTGAAAGTTACCAGCAGCTAATTGTAGCTGTTGATGAAGCTGTAATTGCAACGCTTGTATGGGAATCAATTGTTTAGATTTTGATGCCAAATATTGTGTTTGTGCAATCCGATAAAGCTGATTTTGATAACGTAAATAATAAAACTGATTCCAATGTAAAGCCGCTTTCGAATCTGTTTTTGAATAAATCACTTCATCTTGTAGGCGTTGCACCATTTCAAATGCGGGGCGATAAGTATCCTGTCCTTTCATCCATGCGGATAAAAGTTGTCTTTGTCGTGCCAATGACAATTGTTGTAATTTTTCTAAATCAAGCTGTTCAGCATTTCCACACAACTGTAAATCTTGCTGTAAAACTTCATTGAGAATTTCATCAGCATCTTGCATTAGATAACTGGTTCGAGCCAAAGCCTGCTGCATTTTGGGATAGCGGCTTTGCAAAATATGCCAAAGTTCATGTCGACACCATGCCCGATCATGATGCGTATCTAAGTTGGTTGGATCATCAACATAGCAAATGTGTAATTGCGCTACCCATTGGCAAATCTGCTCACGCGTCGTATCTAACAGAGGTCGCCAAATGGTCAAATCATCACGCTGATCAATGGCTTGCATTGCCGATAAACCAGTAACGCCAGTGCCCGAGAATAGACGTAACAATAAAGTTTCAGCTTGATCTTGTTGATGATGTGCTAAAACAAGAACTTCATTTTCTTTTAAATGTTGTAGATAGGCATCATAGCGCGCTTGGCGTGCCTGATTTTCAAGATTACCTTGAGCAACTTGAACAGGCTGAATAATATAAGGAATATTCAGTTGTGTGCATTGTTCAGCGACAAAATCAGCCCATTCATCACTGACTTGTTGTAGTTGATGATTGACGTAAATCGTACGAATTTGATGAGGGAAAAGCTGAGACATCACATGTAGCAACAGCATGGAGTCCATGCCACCACTACATCCGATCAGAAATTGCGTATTTTCAGCAAATTGAGAATGCTGTTTTAAGAAGCGAGTCCTAAGTTGTCGCTGCCAAACTTCATTAAACGTTGATAACGTGCTTCGCATCGTTCTTCCGCAGTTAGAGGCTGTAATTCATCAAGCGCTTGTTGTAACACATCCTTGAGTTTTTCCATAACTTCTAATGGATGTAAATGCGCGCCCTCACCTTCATCTACCACGTATTCAACAATACCGATTTTTTGAAGTTTGTCTGCGGTTAATGCAAGTGCTTCGCTGGCTTGTTCTGCTTTTTCAGCCGTTTTCCAAAGAATTGATGCACAACCTTCTGGTGAAATAACTGAGTAAATACTGTGTGAAAGCATTACCACACGGTCAGCCACACCTATACCGAGTGCACCACCAGAACCGCCTTCACCTAAAACGGTCGCAATAACAGGCACTTTCAAACTAGAAAGCTGAGCAAGACTGGTTGCAATCGCTTCTGCTTGACCACGCTCTTCCGCACCAACACCTGGGTAAGCTCCCATTGTGTCAATAAAAGTAAATACAGGTAGATTGAAACGCTCTGCCATATCGAGCAAACGCTGTGACTTACGGTAACCTTCAGGATTACACATACCGAAGTTATGTTGTAATTTCTCACGGGTACTACGACCACGATGCTGACCAACCACCATCACAGGTTGACCATTAAAACGTGCTAAACCACCGACCATTGCACCGTCATCACCATAAAGACGATCACCATGCAAGGTATCAAATTCTGTAAAAATTTCGCCTACATAATCCAAAAATTGCGGACGTTCAGGATGACGTGCAATTTGAACCGTTTTCCAAGCTTTAGATTGAGCAGCTTTACTTTTCATAAGTCGAGTATTATCCCTAATTTACCGAGGGTTCACCCTGCGGAAGTTTAGGCTCGGGTGATATTGCATGACTGATCTCACACAATCATCACCCGACCTGAAGTTAATCGATAAACTGTTCCGACTGAATATTCAATGCAATGTCCCAATGCTTAAATTGCACTTGCTCATCATGCAAATCTGCAACCAGCAGTGGCCATTGTTTGGCATCACCAGAAACGCTGAGATGCCATTGTTGCTCATTATCCACCGTCAATTCAATGGCAGGAAGCATCTCATCGCTACGGCTGTGATTCAGTAAAACGGCAAGACGAAGCAATAAGCATAAGTAGACAAGCTTGTGACTACCGACCTTGAGCACATCTAATTTGGCATCTGGACGTAATTTACGACGATGATGAGCGACCAAATGTGACAAATGGTTTTGATCGATTTGCGAAAAACCAGGAATGTCAGAATGCTGTAATAAATAAGCACTATGTTTATGATAACCACTATGACTAATGGCTAAACCGATTTCATGTAAATACGCAGCGCGACGCAATAAATCACTATCATCACTGTTTAAATTCAGTGCAACAGCCACGCCATCAAATAAATGCTGTGCGGTTTCTACTACACGTTCTGCTTGTTTTTGGTCTGCGCCATAGCGTCCCATCATGGCTTGTACGCTACGATCACGGACATCTTCATGTTGAAAACGCCCTAGAAGATCGTACATCACCCCTTCACGCAATGCGCCATCGGAATAAACCAATTTATCAATATTTAGTACTTCGAATACAGCATAAAGAATCGCAACACCTGCTGGTAAAACAGCTCGACGATCTTCTTTTAAACCTTCAAACTCCATATCTGAAATGTGTTTGAATTTCAGCATTTTTTCTTTTAATTTTTCTAAGCCTTCACGGGTCAAGTTTTCTTGTTCATTACTCCACCCCATATTGACTGCGATTTGGCGACAAGCCTTGATTGTTCCACTTGAACCAACCACCGTATCCCAACCAGCAGCTTTATAAGTATTGGCAATTGAGGTCAATTCTTTTCGTGCAGCCACTACAGCTTTATCAAAAGCTTTACTATTAATATCGCCTTCTGGGAAATAGGCTTTGGTAAATGCAACGCAACCCATTTGCAAAGATTCGGTATGGATCGGTTCAAACTCTTCACCAATAATCAGCTCAGTCGATCCACCACCAATATCAATCACCAAACGACGACCACTATTGACCATAGTATGCGAAACACCTAAGTAAATTAGACGCGCTTCTTCACGGCCTGCAATAATTTCAATTGGCTTTGGTAAAATTTCGGCAGCTTTTTGAATAAATTCGTGACCATTTTTAGCTTGACGCAAAGCATTGGTCGCCACAATACGCAAACGCGTTGGTTGTACAGAACTCAAACGCCCGACAAAACGTGCTAAACACGCCAAACCACGTTGTTGTGCAGCTTCAGTTAAATTCTTATTTTCATCCAATCCAGCAGCAAGCTGAACTTTTTCTGACATAGAAGCAACTTTCTTAACTTCACCATGATCCACACGTGCGATTGCCAAGTGGAAACTGTTTGACCCCATATCAATGGCAGCAAGTAATTCTTCATCAATCAAAAAATCAGACATTATTTATACAAACTCATACTGAATTGTTGCCTAGATTAATTCACATGCACGCAATTTAAAAGCCATTTATTTAGACAATTTGACGAGTCATTATTTTTTCAGCATATATGACAATTGTGTTACAAAAACCACCCTTTTTTCAAAGTTCCGATTGTAAATATCGTGAGCATCAATTGGACAATTTAATCAATTCGCCTGAAAATTTACGCATTCCCCTACATTGTTAAAGATGACTGTGTAATACTTATATCCATAGATAGATTCATCTTTAAAATATTTTTGGAGCAAAATCCATGTCTGGCAATATCGTAAATACAACTGATGCAAACTTTGACGCTGATGTTCTTCAATCTGACATTCCTGTAATTGTTGATTTCTGGGCAGGTTGGTGTGCACCATGTAAAGCCATTGCACCTGTATTAGAAGTACTTTCTAATGAATACGAAGGCAAAGTTAAAATCGTTAAAGTTGATGTAACAGCTTGCGAACAAACTGCTGTAAACTACAACATCCGTAATATCCCAGCATTATTAATGTTCAAGAATGGTCAAGTTGTTGCGCAACAAATCGGTGCAGTGCCAAAGTCTAAATTGACTTCATTCATTGATGAAAATATCTAATTTTAGATTTTTACAGTACTGATCTGCAAAATTTAAAATATTCAAAAATACGCTAGAAAAACTAGCGTATTTTTTTGACTATAATTTGACAAATACATTGATCTCACTTATATTTCATGCACAAGGAACATTAGGATTATCTTTTTCCTGTTTCTTAAAAGACAACACATAAGATCGCCGCTCGGCAACAGAAATTGTTTAACACATTTCTCCTCGAAAGAACTACATAGCTTCTGAGTCTGTTTTTGCTCAAATGCATTTTCAGCTCAACGATTGCACTGCGGACGACTTTTGCTTCTTTTCTCTTTTATCTGTGTTCCACACATCCTTATTCAATCTGACCATCTATGAATTTAACTGAACTCAAGAAAAAACCGATCGGCGAACTCATTAAAATTGCTGAGTTTATGGGCCTTGAAGGAATGGCGCGTAACCGTAAGCAAGACATCATTTTTGCCATCTTGAAACGCCATGCAATGAATGGCGAAGAAATTTTTGGTGATGGTGTTCTAGAGATTTTGTCGGATGGCTTCGGCTTCCTCCGCTCAGCAGCGGGTTCTTACCTTGCTGGTCCGGATGACATTTATGTAAGCCCATCACAAATTCGTCGTTTTAACCTACGTACAGGTGATACGATTACAGGTACGATTCGCCCACCGAAAGAAGGTGAACGTTACTTTGCATTATTAAAAGTAAACCAAATTAACTACGATACACCTGAAAACTCACGTAATAAGATCTTATTTGAAAACTTAACCCCACTTTTCCCAACTGAACAGTTGGTTATGGAATTGGGTAATGGTTCTTCTGAAGATTTAACTGCACGTGTAGTCGATTTAATTGCGCCAATTGGTAAAGGTCAACGTTCAATCATTGTTGCACCACCAAAAGCTGGTAAAACCATGTTGTTACAAAACATCGCGCAATCGATTGTTCGTAACAACCCAGAATGCTTCCTCATCGTACTTCTTATTGACGAACGTCCTGAAGAAGTAACCGAAATGGAACGTACAGTTCGAGGTGAAGTTGTTGCTTCTACATTTGACGAATCGCCTGCACGTCACGTACAAGTGGCTGAAATGGTGATTGAAAAAGCCAAACGCCTCGTTGAGCACAAGAAAGATGTTGTGATTCTACTCGACTCAATCACGCGTTTAGCACGTGCTTACAACACGGTTGTTCCATCATCAGGTAAAGTGTTAACTGGTGGTGTAGATGCACATGCCCTAGAACGCCCTAAACGCTTCTTTGGTGCTGCACGTAATATCGAAGAAGGTGGCTCATTGACCATTATTTCTACTGCATTGATCGAAACAGGCAGTAAAATGGATGAAGTGATCTACGAAGAATTCAAAGGTACAGGTAACCAAGAGATTACACTTGATCGCCGTATTGCTGAAAAACGCGTCTTCCCTTCAATGAACATCAAAAAATCAGGTACGCGTCGTGAAGAACGTCTCATGAGCGAAGAAAACCTACGTAAAGTCTGGATTTTACGTAAATTACTTCACCCTATGGATGAACTTGCAGCAATGGAATTCTTGCTAGATCGCATGAAAGAAACCAAAACCAATGATGATTTCTTTGATCAAATGAAGCGTAAAGCTGCAAACTAATTTAAAGAAAATGATAAAAAGGCTATCTATAACGATAGCCTTTTTATTTGGTTGACATTATTTACATAAATATACAATTGCAGCGTTTTGATTTAACACAAAGTTGCAAATGTTTGAAAATTAAAATTAATAAATAGTTTTCCCCATGTTTTTTAAGTATTTACCCTTTAATAAACCAATCTAAAACTCAAAATCAATTGTAAATATCTGTTAAAAAACCATCATTTTTGCATCATTTTTGACAGTTTTTTTAATTTAGACAGTAGCAATTCAAAATGCGCAGTGATAGCATATTCGCATACCAGTTAGACTGCTCATGCAAAAAGCAATAAACAGGCTAACTTGGGTTTTTTGTCTCAATTTAATTTATGAGAGTGATGCCATGTTATTCAAAAAAATCGCTATTGCTGCTGCAGTTGCTACTACTTTAGCTTTCGTTGGTTGTGCTAAAAAAACTGAAGAAGCTGCTGCTGACGCAACTGCTGCTGCTTCTCAAGCTGTAGAAGCTGCTTCTGAAGCTACTGCTGCTGTTGACGCTGCTGCTGCTTCTGCTACTGACGCTGCTGCAGTTGCTACTGACGCTGCTTCTGAAGCTACTGCTGCTGCTGACGCTTCTGCTCCAGCTTCTGCTGCTCAATAATAATCACTTAGATTATTATCAGAAAAAAGAGAACCTTAGGTTCTCTTTTTTTATGTCTATAAAAAATATCTCTATACTCTAGTTTACTCACACAGCAATAAACTTCTTGGCTAATTCATAAAGCACTCAAACTATATATTTAAAATGTATCCAAAAGTGTACTTCTATTAACTATAGTGAAACCGTCTAATTTTTCATACAAATATCAAAAAATAATTTGAAAAGAAGATCTATTGAGTCAACCAGCCATTCTCTCCGTTTCTTCTTCACCCAAGCCCACATTTTTTCAATGGGATTGAGATCAGGACTATAGGGCGGTAGCCAAAGTATTTGATGCCCATGTCGTGCTAATAATTCTTGTATATCCTGACGTTTATGAAATGCTGCGTTATCCATAACAATTACACTGTTCTTTGGTAATTCAGGTATTAGAAACTTATCTACCCAAAAGTGAAATACATCAGAATTTACTTTGCAATCAAATAAACCCACTGCGAATAACTTATTTTGATAAATCGCGCCGATCACATTCGTTTGATTTTTTAACTGCTAGTTGTATGTCCCATAACAGGGTGTCCCTTGTCTGGAATAACCATGAGACCTATGTTCATGTGATTTAAAGCTACTTTCATCAAGATATATAATGGGATGTTGGCACTTTAATTGATCTAAATCTTTTAGGTATTGTTCTCTGATTTCGATTTTTGCTTTCGGGTGGCATAAGGTCTTTTTTTAACAGTGATTTTTAACCGTTTGAGGGCATCTCCAATCGTGGATTTACCACAGCCAAAACGTGCAGCTCGTTCATATTAAAAATCATCTGGGTATTCCTCAACATCTGCACGTAATGCATCATCATCAACTTTAGATGGGGTTCTTGGACGGGTTCTTTTTATTTCAATCCGTTTCTTCCATTCGACAATTGTATTTTTATCAATTTCGAATTGTTGAGCAACGGCTCGAATAGAATGTCCTTCTTCAAGCTTGGCTAATATTTTCTTTCTAAAATGTTCTGGATAACTCATTTAATCATTGTATTGCTTTTTTAACGGATTGACTATATATATGGCTCAGAAATGAAGAGCACAATTCCACAAGAGAATGAAGTTTCTCCCGCTTGCAAAACACTGATTCTCTCTCCGCAAGGAAAGAGAACATTCATTATTGATCTCTATCTATTCAAAACCAACTTTTGCAAATAGTCTGATCTTCAAAACGATTATATTCACCTTTGCCCCGCACATACAAAAAAGCCCCAAGTAAATACTCAGGGCTTTTATTTATACATAACGAATCGAAAATTAATCTTCTTGTTCTGTACCTACACGTTGTCTAAATTTCTGACCTGCACGGAACGTTACCACTCGACGTGCTGAAATCGGAATTTCTTCCCCAGTTTTTGGATTTCGACCTGGACGTTGACGTTTGTCACGTAGTTCAAAATTACCAAAACCTGAAAGTTTAACTTGTTCACCTGCAATTAATGCTTGGCTAATTTCGTCAAAGAACAATTCAACCATTTGTTTCGCTTCACGACGATTTAAACTCGTAAGCTCACTTAAATGATCAGCCATTTCTGCTTTTGTTAATGCTGTCATGAGGCCCTCAATGTCGCTTGGTAAGTGCTTTCTAACACTTGAATAATATGATCCATACCGGATTTAATTTCAGCATCTTCAAGTGTACGAGTTGGATGTTGCCATAACAATGCAAATGCCAATGAGCGCTTACCTTGTTCAACCCCTTGCCCAGTGTACACATCGAATAACCAACTTGAGTCGAGTAACTCTCCACCAGTCTTTTCGATAAGTTGCTGAATTTCACTGACATTAATCTTATCACTAATTACAAGAGCAATATCACGTCTAACCGATGGAAATCGTGATAATTCTGTAAAATTAGATACATAAGTTTGCAAAACAGCCGATTGATCGAGCTCAGCAACCCAAGTTGTGCCCAAATCGAGTGCATTTTCTAAAGATGGGTGCAAACGACCTAAATAACCAATCGATTGACCACTCACCAAAATTTCAGCGGATTGCCCTGGATGTAACCATTCACGTTCAGAACGTACATACTCAACTTGGACACGACCTGCCGCCAAAACCTCTTCAACCTCACCTTTTAAGTCAAAGAAATCCATCGCTTGGGGCTTAGCATGCCAAGATTCTGCTTGCTTAGAACCCACAGCAATGATTGCCAAAGTAGGGATCTGTTTAAGATCATCAATATTTTGTGCATTCTGATAATCAAAACGTAAACCAAGCTCAAAGAAACGTACACGGCTTTGTTGACGATTAATATTGTACTGAACACAAGGTATCAGGCTTGAAAGCAAGGTTGAACGCATTACTGCTAAATCGCTTGAGATTGGATTTGCCAATGCCAAAGGATTCACTTGTGAATTCAATTGTTTTTCAAGTTTTAAATCTGCAAAGCTGAAGCTAATCGCTTCTTGGTAGCCCAAAGCCACCAAAGTTTGGCGTAATTGTGGTAATTCAAACTGGTCTTGATGTTTTGCTAATCTCACATCAATGACTGGCAAGCTCATTTGAATATTGTCATAGCCATGAATACGCGCAACTTCTTCAATCAAATCCTGATAAATTGCCATATCGTAACGATGTGATGGCGGAACAACAGTCCATTCACCTTGTGCTTTAACGGTTACATTACAACCTAAACGTTGTAAAGCATCGGTAATAAAATCTGATTCAACTTTATAACCCAACAATTGATCAACTTGCGCTTGATTCAATTCAATCGCTTCACGTGTTGGTAATAACGTTGCTTGTTCAGCCACAGTGATCGGACCAAATTCACCACCTGCAAGTTCAGCAATTAATTGTGATGCACGGTGCATGGCAATCATTGGCAGTTCAAAATCCACACCACGTTCATAACGTTGCGATGCATCCGTATGTAAACCAAAACTACGCGCACGACCTGCAATCGCAAGTGGCGCGAAGAATGCTGATTCCAAGAAAATCTCAGTGGTTTCATCAGTCACAGAAGAAGATAAACCACCCATAATACCTGCAATTGCCAATGCTTTTGCATCATCAGCAATCACCATGACATTTTCAGACAATTCAACTTCTTGTTCATTCAGCAAAACAAGTTTTTCAGCAGCAGTCGCTTGGCGTACATGGACTGAACCTTGTACCTTACCACCATCGAAAGCATGTAAAGGCTGACCCAATTCCATCAATACATAGTTGGTAATATCTACTAAAATACTGTGCTGACGAATACCTGAACGTGCTAAAGCTTGTTCCATCCATGCAGGAGTCGGTGCTTTGGTATCGACGTTTTTGATGACACGACCTAAGTAACGTGGGCAACCTTCAGTGGTAATCACAACTTGTTTTTGATCTGCAATTGTTGCTGCAACTTCTTGAATTTCAGGTGCAGTCACAGGAAGCTGGTTAATCACACCAATTTCACGCGCAATACCGCGGATACTGAAACAGTCACCACGGTTTGGCGTGATACTGATATCAATCACATGATCATCAAGATTGAGATATTCACGAATATTCACACCAACAGGCGCATCATCTGGAAGTTCTAAAAGACCATCAATTTTATCTTCAAGATCAATTTCAGAAGCACCGCACAGCATTCCTTGTGACTCAACGCCACGAAGTTTGCCCTTTTTGATTTTAAAATCACCAGGTAATACTGCACCAATCGTTGCAACAGGTGCTTTCATCCCTGCACGGACATTTGGCGCACCACAAACGATTTGCAATGGTTCACCCGAACCAATATTGACTGTGGTTACACGTAAACGATCTGCATCAAGATGTTGCTCTACAGTAAGAACCTCACCAACCACTACACCTGTAAATGGTTTTGCTGCTGGTGTTAAATCATCAACTTCTAAACCAAGCATAGTCAGCTGGTCAGATAAAGCTTCGCTATCAATTGCAGGATTTACCCACGTGCGTAGCCAATTTTCGCTAATTTTCATTTCGTAAAAACCTATAATTTCTAAATTTCTAATCCCCTCTCACTCCACTTTTAAAAGCAAAGTACCCGTCATCTCATCACAATGGACAACCCCTCTCCTTTCAGGAGAGGTCAGGGAGAGGTATAAACTTGTTAAGCAAATTGGCGTAAGAAACGCACATCATTTTGGTAGAACATACGCAAGTCATTGATGCCATAACGCAACATCGCGAAACGTTCTACACCTAAACCAAAGGCAAAACCTTTATATTTTTCAGGGTCAATGCCTGCAGCTTGGAGTACATTTGGATGCACCATGCCGCAACCCAAAACTTCCAACCACTTGCCTCGCTCATCCATGATATCCACTTCCGCACTTGGCTCTGTAAATGGGAAATAAGATGGACGGAAACGTACTTTCAAATCTTTTTCAAAGAATTCATTGAGGAGATTGACCAACAAGCCTTTTAATTCAGCAAAGCTGGTATTTTCAGCGACGTATAAACCTTCGATTTGATGGAACATTGGTGAATGGGTTTGGTCAGAATCGCAACGATATACACGACCTGGACACACGATACGAATCGGTGGCTGATTCTTTTCCATGGTACGTACCTGCACACCAGAAGTATGCGTACGTAGCAAATGATTGGCATCAAAATAGAAAGTGTCATGCATTGCACGTGCAGGATGGTGTCCTGGAATATTCAATGCTTCAAAGTTGTGATAGTCATCTTCAACTTCTGGACCTGTCGCAACGGTAAAGCCTGCTTTGGTAAAGAATTGGCAAATACGTTCTTGAACTTGAGTCACAGGATGGATACTACCAATAGTTTGCCCTCGCCTAGGCAACGTAATATCAATCGTTTCGCTTGCAAGTTTTTGTTCTAGTGCAGCTTTTTGTAATTCAGTTTGACGTTCAGTGAGTGCTGTCGTAATTGCTTCACGTACGGCATGAATTTGCGCACCAAAAACTTTACGCTCTTCCGCATCCATTTTACCTAATGATTTCGACTGTTCCGCAAGCTGGCTTTTTTTCCCTGTAAATTGCACTCGAGCTTGATCGAGTGTAGCAAGGTCTTGAGCTGCTGCAATCGCAGCGAGCGCTTCAGTGGTCAGGGCTTCCAGTGACATAGTAACTCTCAAAGCAACAATTTAGAAAAATAATATAACTGCATATTCTAACAGTTTTTATGCAGTTGAATGAAGTTTCCGCATGATGAAAAATACGATTAGACAGCACTTATTCCAAATAAATTGTGAATTTCCCTGTGTGAATACTGTTGCAATGCTAGAACTTTGATTTATAAAAAGTATAAAATGGGTTCAATGTCACTGAGATTTATAACAAATGGCACTCGATCAAATCTGGAAACGACAACTTACCCTTGTGACTTATGGTAATGAATATTTAACCCAAGAGATCGGCTTCTCTCGCTGGGTTAATCATGCCATTTTTAATCAGCATGCCTTTGGCTTTCGTGATTTGATGACGCAACATTTGTTAGCACAACATTTTCAAATTTGGCTGGAAGGTTTAAAAAAACAAGGCGTCTATCGTCTGAGTTTACATAGCTCAAGCTTGCTGAATGATGAACAGAATCCAAATGCCAATGTTGAGCTTTTAGCCATTCCACATTTTATTGTTAGTCACGATAAGCAAAAGAAAACGGCTTGGATCTTCGGTAAAGAACTGGCTGAATGGTACAGTGCAGACAATGACTACGAAGCACCATTAGCTCAACGTCCTAACATTCGTACAGAAGTTTTTTGGCGATTTGATCTTAACGCTAAATTGGTGAAACGCATCGAACAGGATTTGGTACAACCCAATTGGGATGATATTCAAATTTATACAGATAATGAATTATTTGATAGCAAATATGCACAAGGCTTTGTTGAACCCATCAATAAAGATTTGCCTTACTATGGCTTAGAAAATAATGATCAAGTTGAAAATGATGCGAGTGTAAAACTTTCATTACTTCCGACTGATTACCAATCTGATTATGGACATGAAACTTTCTATCGTTTTGACGCTTTAGAAAGCTTTATTTCTACAAAACTACAGCATCCTTATGATGAAAATGAACAAATTTTCAGTCCAGAAGAACAGATGAATTTGCGTCATTTTTTACAAAAAGTTGAAGATTTAAAAGCCAAGTTTATTGTCAAAATTGCAAACCACTATAAAACAGCACGATTAACACCTAAAGTCGTTGAATCGCCTTTTGACAATAGCAATTTCAATACAAAGACGGAGCAACGTCAGAGTTTTAACAGCAAACCAAGTGGTGAGCATAAACCAGGGAAAACCAGTGTTTTTGCTTTAATTGTGATTACGATTTTGATCTGCTTAGCCGCGTATTATTTTGGTTTATAAAATCAATTTAATACCTTGAAGAAAGCAACATTAAAGTTGCTTTTTTTGTATGTTCATTTAGCTGATTACAATCGTCGTTGCTCTAGTTAATTAGGTAAAGTTGCTCAACTTACTCTGGTGAAATAATAGGGCGAATAGTGAGAATCACTTTATGATCATTGGCATGTTGGTTGATATAATGTTGTAAACCAGTCACTTCACCCTTCACTTCTGCATCTGCTCCATACATTACTTTAATGGTTTCTCCGATTCTCGGCAGGAGTTGTAACTCAACTTCAATTGCACCTTGTGGAACGCCTTCAATTTCTACACGCATTATTCTTTTCCTATCCTTTTATTTGGGGATAGTCTTAATGTATGCGAGCGCAATTCAATTCGACAATCTTTTCATGTTGATATTGTGTAATTTAGCTTCAAAGCCTTTATTTATTCATCGTCATAATTTAAATCATCAGCATCAACATTGATAAAATCTGGCTGTGGTGTAACTTCAAATTTGACTGCTTGAATGGTCAATTGTCCTTGTAGTTTAGCTTTAGCAACACGATGCATTCCATCCATTACGCGCCCTTCTGCACAGACAATAATCGGATATTTTAAATCAGCATCTTGAACCAATTGAATATGGTCAATAATTTGTTGCGTCGTTGGATATATGTCAGGAAACCAATAACTTTCATTCAATTCTCGAATTTCAGTCAATAGAATTTCAATTGTTGGAACGTTTTGGCTTAACTCAACCAAGCGATATACATCCCAAATACAAGTATCGTCACCCACTTGGCGGAAATGGTATTGTTTTCTCATATTTTTTCACACATGCTATATGACGATCAGAAAATATAATAACAGGAAAATACATGCATTTTGAAAGAGCTTATCGCCAAGTGGCTTTGGTCAGTTATGGAAATGAATTTTTAACTGGCGCAGTGGATTCAGAAATTTTAGATCGCCATCCTCTACTCTTTACTCATTTTCCTATTTTGCGTGATCTTGAAAAAGGTACTTTACTGGCAGGTTCTGCTTCACATTTACTCAATCATCTCAAAGTACAGGGGCTTTATAAAATTAGTTTACACTTTGCATCTGATGTATTACAGCCACGTACTGATTCTCAAATCTTTGATTTTAATGTAGGTGAATACAATTTTTGCATTGTCTGTCATTTCCCAAATCAAATATTTAAAGTGCTCATTCATGTTGATGAGAAACCACTATGGCAAGAATATGATACGAATCAATTTCCATTACAATCTAACTATAATAATTATCATGATAGCGTAGAAAACTATGTATTGATGAATGTATCACCTGATTTTTCAGACAAAATATTAGCGGATTTACAGCCTCTTTCATGGCAATCTTTTTATGCTGAATATCAAAAAGAAGTCTACGATTTTGAAATCTCAAAACGCTATGGTTCTTTTCCCGTTCCACTGACAGAAAGTAATTGCTATGAAGGTAATCTCTATCAAAAAGAGGAACAATTTCCCCTATTACCGTATAGTTTAAAACGAAATTATGTGAGTAATTTAATTATCAATGCAGTTGCACTACGTTATCGCTTTAATAATGAATCTCATGCTAAAAATGAATATGCAGATTATTGGCGTATGACAGATAATGAAAAAATTGAATTTTCTCAAGCCTCAAATATTGTAGAGAAATTTCTTCCTATTATCTTAAAACATTCAGCTAACCATTATCAAAATGCAACCCTCGATGCACAAACACAATCAAACACCCCTTTTGTTTCCATCTCAAAAACCATAGAAAATTCACGCGATACGTCAACATCAAATTTAGAAAATATTGAACCTGAAAATTCTGAATCAAATGAAGTATCTTCTGGTTTTAAATGGTTTGGGCTGATTAAGTTTTTATGGTTTATGTTGTGGTGTTACTGCGCCTTATGGACATTGGCATATTTTACGGTACGCTGGGGAAATATTTTTGTACTTGGAATCGCATTTCTATATGCACTGTACAAAATACTACCTAAATCAAATGAACAATCTGAATAGCTATTTTTAACTCATTAAAATTATTTTTCTTAAAATAAAAAAGACCGCTAAAAGCGGTCTTTTTTAAATCATCAATGATGATTAAGCAGCCAATGCACCTTTAGCTTTTTCAGCTAAAGCAGCAAATGCAACTGAATCATGCATAGCGATGTCAGCAAGTACGCGACGGTCGATGATCACTTGAGCTTTTTTCAAGCCATCGATCATGCGGCTGTACGACAAACCATTTTGACGAGCACCAGCATTGATACGTGCAATCCACAAAGCGCGGAATTGACGTTTCTTTTGACGACGGTCACGGTAAGCGTATTGACCTGCTTTGATTACCGCTTGGAACGCTACACGATAAACACGTGAACGCGCACCATAGTAACCTTTAGCACGAGCAAGAATTTTTTTATGACGGCGATGAGCCTGTACACCACGTTTTACACGAGCCATTTATAATCTCCTTAGATGTATGGGCACATACGACGAACTGAATTCATGTCACTTACGTGAACCATGACACAACCGCGCAATTGACGAATACGTTTAGCAGATTTTTTGGTCAAAATGTGGCGTTTGAACGCTTGTTTACGCTTGAAACCGTTAGCAGTCGCTTTGAAACGCTTAGCTGCACCACGGCGAGTTTTTAACTTAGCCATAACAACCTCTTTAAACACCTGTTCGGAACGTTCGCACCATTGCGAAGACGACCTGCAGGTAAGGGAGGCAATATTCTAAATCATCTCTGTATAAAACAAAAGCAAAACTACGGACTATTTCCTATTTTCTTAATGTAATTTCCGATGTTAATTTCACGCATGATGACAATTAAAAAGGCTTATAAATCTTTATAATCGTCACATCATGATAAAACTGGACAGTTATGAACCCTGCACAGGATGCTTTTGCTGCACTCCGCTATCGAGATTTCTCAATTGTCACCATCAATCAATTTTGCTTAACACTGGCAATTTTAATCCAAGAAATTATCGTGGCTTATTCACTTTATCAAATTACCAAAGATCCTTTGACCCTCGGTCTAATTGGTTTGGCTGAAGCCATTCCATTTATCGCTCTGTCACTTTGGGGTGGATATTTCGCAGATAAGTTTAATAAACAAACGATTATGAAAATTTGTTTATTTTTCTCAGTTCCATTACCACTCGTACTGTGGTGGTTATTCCATAGTTTTGATCACGCTCAAATCAGTATTCAGACCTTGTCATGGGGAATCTATGCGGTGATTTTTGGTTTAGGAACGATTCGAGGTTTTTATAATCCATCAGCAACCTCTCTCAAACCATTCTTAATTCCCCGTGAGTTATATGCCAATGGTGCAACTTGGACTACGATTGGATGGCAAAGTGGCGTCATTATTGGCCCAATGCTCGGCGGTTTCATGTTGGCATGGTTAGGACGTGAAAACAGTCTTTTATCTGTAGCCGTACTTCTATTTGTCTGTTTTTGTCTTATTGCGCGCTTAAAGAAAAGAACCTTTCCAAAAATGGAACAGAGTAATTTAAAAGACAGCTTAAGCGAAGGTTTCCGCTTCATTTGGAAAACCAAAATCGTCCTTTGGGCGATCTCTTTAGATTTAGTTTCCGTGCTATTTGGTGGTGTGATTGCCCTACTGCCGATCTTTGCTGAAGATATTTTAAAAGTGGGTCCCGAAGGTTTAGGCTACTTACGTGCAGCGCCATCCATTGGTGCGCTTATCACGATGATCGCATTAACCAAGTTTCCGCCTACCCATCATGCATGGCGCAATATGCTTTTAGCTGTTGCAGGCTTTGGGATTTTTACCATCATCTTTGCATTCTCGAACAGTATGTGGCTTTCATTGATTGCTTTGGCAATGACTGGGGCATGCGACAGTATTTCAGTTGTGGTTCGTCAAACTATTTTACAAGTTTACCCACCTGAAAATATGCGTGGTCGTGTTGCGGCGGTCAACGGCATGTTTGTTTCCAGCAGTAATGAACTTGGTGCGTTTGAATCGGGGTTGGCTGCAAAATATCTAGGGACGATTACCGCAACAGTTTTCGGGGGCTGTATGACCATGGCTGTCGTTGCGATCAGTTGGATTAAAACCAAGGATTTATTCAAAGTTGACATTACCAAAGGACAAGAACAATCGAAATAAAGTTAAAAACTGAGAAAAATGTGCCTTCGGGTACATTTTCTATTGCGAGATTTGGTATTTCGATAAATACTTTGCACAATTAAATTATTTACATGCAAGTTCAATTTGCATGAATTGCCAAAGCTATGAATAAAGTTATTTTTACAACATGCCTTTTATGCCTTTCTACATATAGTTATAGTGCTGAAAAATTACCTACCATTAAAGTGCAAGGTAACCAATTAGAACAAAATGATTTACAACATTTAACTACTCGTATTCAATGGCTTAAGTTCCCGCAAGTTAAATACCAAAGTAATGAATTAAAAGACCAAGAACGTTCAGCCATTATTCGCGTCAAAGCAGATCATTCCGGTAAAGTGATTGATGCTGAAATTCAAGAAAGCACAGGCATTCGCCAGCTTGATCAAAAAATTATTGATGCTGTTGAAGTTGCCAAAGTTAAACCTGCAATAAAGAATGGTAAATCCGTTGCAATGGTGGGTTATCAGACATTCACCTTAACTATGAATAATGCAACAGACCACAAGCCATCGGCACAATGCACCTATACATTTCATTCAAATCATTGGAACAAGCAGGAAAATGGCAAATCTGTTGCATTCCGCTATACCAAACAACCTCAACTTGCACTTCATGAATCGTTATTGAAGTTTAAAAATCGCGTAGTGAAATTCAAATTTAAAGTGAATAAACAGGGTGATGTGACTCAAGCAAAATTAACCAAACTTTCTGGTGTCAATGCTTTAGATCAGCAAGTACTTACAGCGGTTGAAAATTCACGAATTGAAGTAAAACGCTCATATCGAACTTTATGGACATATAAACCATCTAGTTTTAGTGATGAAATTCATTTCAAAACCAATGATTGTCAATAAAATAAATTCAGTAACTTGGTGAAAAATAACTGAGCTACTGATCTAGCAATTTTCACCTAGACAACTAGAATGGCGAAACGACTAAAACTGCGATAAAACACTTTATACGATATGAAAAAAATATTTTTAATCAGTACCGCACTCTTACTTAACCAATCAATCCTTGCAGATGTCGCGCAAACATCTTCTGCCCAACAAGCGGCTAAACTTACACGGGATTCAGCACAATGGCGCATCGCACCTCGCATTCGTATCCAACCCTGCGACCTTGAAAATCAAAACCGTAAACTTGATCTTCAGATCACAGCAAATCCGCAAGGGAAAGTGACTGATGTAAAAGTTTTAGAAAGTACTGGTGTTGACCATCTCGATCAAAAGATTATAAAAACAGTATATGCATCTCGCTTTAGACCCACTGGCGAAACTTTTACTGTGAGCCAAGCATTTGCTTTAAATTTCACAGGACAACCAACAGCATCATGTAGACCTGTAAAACAGCAAAATACTTGTGTGTATTTATTTGAAACCAAAGTTTTAGGCGAACAAATTTTAAAACATAAGACTCCTTTTCAATATAAAGAAGTGCCTAAATTTTTTATTCACAAAGATGAACTAAAAGGCGAAAGCAGAGAAGTTCATTTTTCGTTTAAACTGTCCAATAAAGACCAAATTTCAAATATTAAAATCAATAAAAGCTCTGGCTTAACTCATCTTGATCAACAAGTGATTTCAGCTTTCTCCACCACTAAAGTGACGGCTGATAAAAAATGGTGGCAATTCTATAAAGTGACGCATCAAGATCAGATTGTATTTGACCTGAATAAATGTCCTTAAATCAGACCTAAGTAAACCCAATAAATAAACAGATAGCGCCCTGCTTTTGCAATTGTGACGATGAATAGAAAGCGCCAAAAGTTTTCTTTCATCAAACCTGCAATGAGTGTGATTGGATCACCTATCACGGGCGTCCAACTCAGCAACAAAGACCAAAAACCATATTTTTGGTAAATTTTCTCCGCTTTTATCATATTTTTTTCAGAAACTGGGAACCATTTTTTATTTTTAAATCGCTCTATTCTCAAACCTAAATACCAATTCACACACGAGCCTAATACATTACCTATCGTTGCAATAATAAGTAATAAATAAGCTGAATATTGCGTTTGTAACAACAGTCCAACCAATACCGCTTCAGACTGTAAAGGCAGTAATGTTGCTGCACCAAAGGCAGATAAAAAAAGTAAAAGATAAGCCATGAAAATTCAGAAAATTAGCGATGCTTAATTTACAAATTTAAAGATTTTTTGGTTTTAAAATATTGAAAATTCGCAGCAATAATTGCCACGATAATCACTGCAATACGTGCCCAAGAATAACGTTGCGCGATTGGATCAATCGTCGCACGTAATACTGAGGTATCTTGCACTTTTACATCGGGCAATAGGCTCTGAATATGCACCACTTCCACGATATATAACACTGAACATAGGGCGATCCCCATAATCACGCACCAATAAATTTTAGGATTTTTCTCTAAAATATACGTGAGATTTAAAAAGAATGCTTTCATTGCTCATATCCAACATTAAAAAAACCACCAGATTTGGTGGTTCAGCAGTTTAGCATATTCTGATTTTAAACTTTGATGGATAATGCACGTTGAACAGCTGGGCGCGCAGTTAAACGCTCAACATATTCTTTCACATAAGGATAATCATCAAGGTCTATTTGTTGCCATTCATGGCGCAACACCCAAGGTAAGATTGCCATATCTGCAATCGAATACTCACCTGCCACATATTTCTGACCGATCAATTGATGATTTAGAACCCCATATAAACGCTTTGTTTCAGTCACATAGCGATCAATTGCATAAGGAATTTGTTCTTTGGCAAATTTTCCAAAATGATGGTTCTGCCCGAGCATTGGACCCAAACCACCCATTTGCCACATCAACCATTGTTCAACCTCAACACGCTCTTGTTCATTTTCAGGATAATATAAGCCTGTTTTACGCCCTAAATATTGTAAAATCGCACCCGACTCAAACACTGAAATCGCTTCGCCATTTGGGCCATTTTGATCGACAATGGCTGGAATTTTATTATTTGGGGATATGCGTAAAAAATCAGGTTGGAATTGATCATTTTCTAAAATATTGATCGGGAAAATTTGATAATCCAAACCCATTTCTTCAAGTGCAATAGTTATTTTATGTCCATTGGGTGTCCCCCAATAATACAGATCAATCATATTTCATCCTTCCGCTTTCTCGCGTATTTTCTATATTTTATGACTTTAGTATTGTACTTTTATAACATGATTTTGCTAAATCGAATATGTCATCAATCAAGATATTTTCATAATTTATTCCAAAATAAAGCAATAAACTTATATTAAACAATCCTAATTATCATATTTTGATATTTGAATTACGACACTATTAAAGTTTATTTATCCAAAAAACCAGCGCCATTAAATCTGAAAACGCTGCCCATAAAAAAGCACTGCAAATGCAGTGCTTTTCCAAGATCAACAAGGGATTACTTTTTCTTTTTAGGACCAAGTAACATACCCATTTGACGACCTTCCATTTTTGGTGCTTGTTCAACAACACCACACTCAGCCACATCTGCTTCAATTTTTTGTAATTGAGCAAGACCCAACTGTTGGTGAGCCATTTCACGACCACGGAAACGTAGAGTAATTTTGACTTTGTTACCTTCCTCAAGGAACTTGAGAATAGCACGCAACTTAACGTTGTAATCACCAACATCTGTACCAGGACGTAACTTGATTTCTTTGACCTGAACTTGATGCTGTTTCTTTTTCGCATCTTTTTGCTTTTGCTTCAGATCAAATAAATGTTTGTTGAAATCCATGATTTTACAAACAGGCGGTTCTGCATTTGCCACAATCTCAACAAGGTCAAGATCTGCGTCTTCAGCAGCACGCAACGCTTCTGCAAGCGTTACGATACCTTTCTGTTCACCATCTGCAGCAACGAGACGGACTTCTTTTGCCTTAATCTCGTCGTTCAATGCAGGACGATTGCTTTTAGCACCTTGTTGTTGGTTACGGTCAGGCTGTTTAATCTTTCTTACTCCACAATGTACCGGCCGCGTTCGGCAACGGCTGCTTTCACTAAGTCAACAAATGCATCAATTGACATAGTACCTAAATTTTTTCCAGAACGGGTACGTACGTTTACAGTACCTTCTTCCACTTCTCGGTCCCCAAGTACCAATAAGTATGGAATACGCTCTAATGTACGCTCACGAATCTTAAAGCCGATTTTCTCATTTCTCAAGTCTGAAATTGCTCGAATTCCATTTTCTTTGAGTTTTGCGACCACTGACTCACATGCTTCCGCTTGTGAATCTGTAATATTCATGACACATGCTTGGATTGGCGCCAACCATGGTGGCATAAAGCCAGCGTAGTGTTCAATAAGTATACCAATAAAACGTTCGAAACTGCCAAGAATTGCACGATGCAACATCACAGGATGGTCACGATCGTTATCTTCTGTTACATAAGAGGCATCTAAACGTAACGGCAAGTTAAAGTCACACTGAATTGTACCACACTGCCAGATACGACCTAAACAGTCCTTCAATGAGAATTCAATCTTCGGACCATAGAATGCGCCTTCACCAGGCTGTTCTTGCCAATCAAGACCTGCTGCATCTAAAGCATCTGCCAAAGATTTTTCAGCAACATCCCAAAGCTCATCTGCACCAACACGTTTTTCAGGACGTGTAGACAATTTCATTTGTACTTCTTCAAAGCCAAAATCTTTATACACATCTAAAGTGAGCTTAATGAAATCTGCAACTTCTTTACCAATTTGTTCAGTGGTACAGAAAATATGTGCATCATCTTGAGTAAAGCCACGTACACGCATGATGCCGTGTAAAGAACCTGATGGCTCGTTACGGTGGCATGAACCGAACTCAGCTAAACGAATTGGCAAATCACGGTAAGACTTCAAGCCTTGGTTAAACACTTGTACGTGACATGGGCAGTTCATTGGTTTTACAGCATAGTTACGGCTCTCAGACTGAGTCGTAAACATATTGTCTGCATAGTTGGCTGCGTGACCCGATTTCTCCCACAGGGTAAAGTCTACAATTTGCGGAGTACGGATTTCTTCATAGCCATTGTCTTGTTGAATTTTACGCATGTACTGTTCAAGCACTTGGTAAATTGTCCAACCATTTGGATGCCAGAACACCATACCTGGTGCTTCTTCTTGCATATGGAACAAGTCTAAAGCTTTACCGATTTTACGGTGATCACGCTTTTCAGCTTCTTCAATACGTTTGATATAAGCAGCGAGTTCTTTTTTATCTGCCCAAGCAGTACCATAAATACGTTGCAATTGTTCATTCTTCGCATCACCACGCCAGTACGCACCAGACATTTTAGTGAGTTTGAATGATTTTAAGAATTTAGTATTCGGTACGTGTGGACCACGACACATATCTACGTATTCTTGATGATAGTACAAGCCCATTTGCGTTTCATCAGGCATATCTTCAATTAAACGTAACTTATAATCTTCGCCGCGCTCAGTGAACAGTTTGATCACATCAGCACGCGGTGTCATTTTTTTAATGACATCATAATCTTCATCGATCAGCTTTTTCATGCGTGCTTCAATGGCAGCCATATCTTCAGGTGTAAACGGTTTTTGACTGAAAATGTCGTAATAGAAACCATCTTCAATAACGGGACCGATCACCATTTTGGCTTCAGGGAAAAGTTGTTTTACCGCATGACCCACAAGGTGAGCACATGAGTGACGAATGATTTCAACACCTTCCTGATTTTTAGGGGTAATGATTTCCAGTGTTGCATCTTCGGTAATTAAATCACTTGCATCGACTAAGCGACCATTCACTTTACCTGCCAGCGTATTTTTCGCCAGTCCAGGTCCAATACTTTGCGCAACTTCCATCACAGAAACTGCTTGATCAAATTGTTTTTGATCGCCATTTGGCAATGTGATAATAGGCATATTTAAAAATCCTTAAGGAGTGATGCCCCGTACAATAGAGCATATCACCGCGAGATTATGATCGAGGGAAACCCTCAAAAGATAAAATCGGTGGAACAGAATAAAAGTGTGTCGAATTTTACACCTTAAATCGGCTTTTATAAACCTTTGTCAAAAAATTATGTTCAATCCACTTCTATTAAACCTCTTGCGTAAATCAAAAAATAAGCAAGCATTAAATCCAAATATTAATCTAAAAAGTATCAGGAGTTCCTTCTCTTGCGCCATATATGGCTCAGGGATGAGGAGGTAACTCCGCAAGAGGATGAGGGGATTTTTAAAGAAAAACCTCTCCCTAACCCTCTCCTAGCAGGAGAGGGAACCTCCATTTTTGGCTCATTCACTTTGGAAATCACTTTCACAAGAGGTCTATTAATTCGAAATTTTAAGGGAAAATATAAAAACTACTCTCTAAACGTCTCCCACGCTTCAAATTGGCGATTTTTATAAAACCAAAGTTTGGCAAATTGCGGAATAATCGCTTCACTCTGTGTCGGTCTTAAAAAGACAAAATCATCCACATCAATTTGCGTCTGTTTTGGCACATTGACCATTTCCTGATTGGTACTGCGTCCATACAATGCATGTGGATGAATACCTTGCGGATGGACATAACCCGCCATCCAATAACCACCATACACAAACAAAGCCTTAGTTCGATGTGGTAGACGATCTAAAAGTGTCAATCCTGGTAATTGCGTATAAGGCAATACTTTCAATACAGGGGTTGCGATCCACAATGCGGATTTTAAAACCTGTAAACTCTCAGAATCAAAATCACTCGGTTTCAGCAACATCGAACCAAAAGCCAAATCATTACATACACTTTGTTCCACATGAAACGCAAAAGTTGGACTTCCGCCACCATTGAAACAAAGCTCATCATGCCAAAGCTGTGGAAATTGTCGTTGAATCAGCAATTGATAGTTTTGATAGATCTGCTGAGATTCTGCATAAGCATCTTCAGATTTTTTGATGATCGAAGGAAGTTTTGTCACATGTGCGTCATAGCCCATCAACCCTGCAAATTCTAAATATTCAGCATGTGTCTGAATGAACGATAAAATAGATCGCAAATCTTGTTCTGATGACACACCACCACGATGCAAACCGACATCAATTTCTATACTTATTTTCAGTTTGATCGCAAACTTTTTAGCAACGTCTAAATACTGTTCAAGGCGTTGTTGTGTATCCACCAACCATTGAATTTTTGCATGTTGCCAATGATGATTTTCTTGATAAAAATGTTGCAACAACGACACAGGCATTGGCTTTCCAAGCAAAACATCTGCATCTGAAAATGTTTCCAAAATCGGCAAGAGCTGTGGCAAATGAAACACCATAAAGCGTTGCGTCGCCAGCCGTTGACTGATCTGTTTCAGTAGTTCCAAACATGCCAATGACTTCACCACCAAACGAGGTTGTACATGTGGCGCATACTGAAATTTCTTTGCTGCATAATGCAGGTTTTGTTCAAATGCTTGAGCATCTACAATCAGTCGTGGCAAAGCCAATTCACTCTGCTTCAAGTCTTGATTGAGTTGTGCAAAAAAATGATTCATATCCTGCCCTTTTTTATATTTTAAACGTCATGCCAATGTTACTTTTCCATCAATAGCACATTCAAAGTCCATCAACTCATTCTGACAAAAATAATTTTTCTAAATACGGATTCAAAAATTTCCGCTCAGGATCCAAGTACTCACGTATTTGTTGAAACTGATCCCACATCGGATACATTGCCCTTAATTGCGCTGTGGTCATGCTATGCATTTTCCCCCAATGTGGACGACCTTGATGGCGCTGTAAAATGGGTTCAATTTCATTAAATAACAATTGTGGATCTTGCTTAATGTATTGATGTATCGAAATCGAAATCGAATCACGCTGATAAAATGGACTTAGCCAAATATCATCGCCTTTGACAAAACGAAACTCTATCGGGAAAAAAGTTTGCTGTTTGGATTGTTTCATCTTAGCAAGCACGTCCTGCAAACAATCCACGCCCAGCTCGACAGGAACTTGATATTCCATTTCATTGAACTTGGTATTGCGTGGCGTTGGAAATATCTTGCTCGACCAATCCACAAAAGTTGTTGGCTGAATAAATACCCCCAACAGCTTTTGCAATTTCGGATTTAATGAAGGAAATGTCTTGGTCAACTCACAACACACCGTCAATAATGTATCTTCTGATGGAAAAGCGTTTTTACGTGGCTGAATTTCTTCTTCCGAAATATCCAAGGTTTTCAACATCAACTTAGACGCATGTGAAAAGGCAAAACATTCGATATGCCGATGTTCATTTTTCCATTGTGCAATATTTTGCATAAAGTCCTGCACATCACAGAGCTTCACATGTTCTTTGAGCTTATAACGTGGTTTATTTTGCATAGTGATTTTGGTCAAAATTCCCAATGTGCCAAGTGATACCCGCCCAGCATTGAAAATATCAACATTTTCATGACGATTACAACGCAAGATCTCGCCCGATGCAGTGAGTAATTCAAACGCCTCAACATAGGCTGAAATACAATGTAAATCAGTGCCTGTACCATGTGTTCCTGTCGATACAGCTCCTGCCAAACTTTGTTGATCAATATCGCCCTGCTGCATCAACGATTGCTGAATCGGTTGTAAATACTGATCTAAGTTAAATAAACGTGTTCCTGACCAAATACTCGCTTGCGACAAAGCAGAATTCACTTGATCTACCCCTGCAATATGATCCAATGACAACAACGTTGCATCGGTGCAGACCAATGGTGTGAATGAATGCCCTGCCCCCACCACTCGAATTTTAGAATGGTTTTGTACGATATTTTTTAACTCATCAATATTTTGCGGTTTCAGAATTTGCGTGGGTTGTGACTTTTGATAACCCGACCAATTATTCCATGTCAGTGAATTTTTATTTTGAGTCAATGCTTGATTCATAACGCTCATCCTTTAGCGTACGGCTGTTTTTAAATTGCCGTGATTGGTTCTTTTCTCTAATTCATGTTTTGGAATCTCTGCGGGGCGTGTCGTCTGATCGTATTGACGCTGCGAAGACTCTAAATTTAACTGCTGCGAAAGTTGTTGAAACTTGAATTGAATCGCCGCATGTGTCCATTGCCCATATAAGGTATGTGCCCCCTCATAGGCTTGTTGCTGATATTCTTCATTGGTGGTGATATAGCCCATATAGTCATTGCAATAAGACACCAAACAGGTTTTTTCCAATGCAGAATTTCCTGCCAATTGCTGACTTACGGTTTGAATCAAGCGATTCCCTGCTGTTGTGGTGATTTCACCTGGACAGCAAACCAATGCCAATTGACCAATTTTTAAAATTTGCAGTGGAATAACACTCGGTACCAATGGACTGACTTGAATCGCACCTGCTTTGACTTGCCGATTCATTTCCGCAATTAAAGGATCAATAATGCTTGGTGAAATATCTATATTCTGACCAAATAATCGATTTTCAGCGCTTTCCAATACAATATCTTTTGGAAATTGTGAATCATAAAGTGCTTTGTATTTTAAATAATCTGGCGCATTTGGATTCGCCAAGCGTTTTTTACGCACTTGCTTTGAAAATAAAGACATCACTTGGGTAATCGGTTTGGCAGCGCCTTGACCATCGATAGGTGTTCCGCGAAAAAAACCTACACCATGACATGCCACGCTGGTTTTAGCATTTTCAACACCATTGCTAAACTCAGCAGGTACATCGATTTGACTTAGATCCGCATAACTGAGTACACCATCCAAATCACCTTTTAACCATGTCACTGACGCATGATGGTTACTCAATGCTTTTACTGCTAACTCACTTTGATAACGCCCATTTTGTTCAGCATATTGATATTCTTTTTCGCCTTTAATTTGTTTGCGAATCTTATCTTGCTTCGGACCATGAAAATGTGGCGATACATCACCTGCAGTCGCTTGAGCAAAAATCGCAACGGGATATTCAACACCTTGGTCTTGTAAATATTGCTCACTTAAAGCAGAGGCATAGCCCTTATTGTCTCCATCATGGGCTTTTAAAGTATTGCCCAAACAGGTTGCATGCACGCCAAATAAGGAAATCAATGCGTTGAGTTGTCGCTCATTTTGATCACTGTGACGATAAAAACCGAGCAATTGCATTTCACGATTCAACGCCAAATGGGTTTCTGTTTCAACTCTTTGCACGACATCTGGATTGCGATTATAGGCTTGCAGTGAACGATTCCAGGCGACGGGGGTTTGATCTGAAAACTGACAAGTTTGAAAACAAATCTCAGTTTTCTGTTCTGCATCCATCGCATTGAAAATACTGTGCGTAACCGCTTCAATCACAGCATTTAAATGTTCAGGTACAAACCTAGGTGTCGGCATATTATAAAGTGCTTCATAGGCACAGCCTCCTGGTGCTGAATGCGTATGCGTTGCCATCATCAATAATTTTTGTTCATCAAACTTATCTGCTAATTTTTGTTTTAAAGCATCCACGACACCTTGGCGCATCGCATAGGTAATACAACCAAAATCCAAACAACACATTATCGTAGGCTGTGTCTGTACAGAATCTCGAATCGTAAATGTTCTGGCAAATAAAGCGGTACGCTTTTCATAAGCACGATGCGTCCAGGAACCAAAGCCGAACATAGCAAAACCTTGTGCTTGTATGTGTATTTCCTGCTTATCCCAGCCGACCATAAACATAATTAAAATCCTTTATTTTCCGTCTTTAGTGTAATTAAATCTTTTACAATATCAGAAGTAGATTGAATCTTAATCAAAAATATGCGATACCAACGAGGGTAAAAGCAACAATAATATGGGGGGCGAATCGGACTTCATGAGTGAACAGCAAAAGGAATTTGCCAATTCTCAATACTATATACCACCGATGATTTTGACCAGTTTGATCCACTATGCAGAACAACAACACTGGTCTTATGCGGAATGGTTTTCAACACAAAGTTTAGACTTGGAACAAATACGCCAAGGACATGGTTTTGTTGAGTTTTCAGAAATTTGTAGCGTCATTTCTCAGGCAATTCAACAAACACAGCAACCTCACTTAGGCGTTTTACTGGGCAGCAGCGAAGGTCAAATTTCAATGGGAATTTTAGGTTTCGCGATGCAAGCCTGTAAAACCGTAGAAGAAGCCATGCAAACCGCCCTGCACTATCACCCCATTTCAGGGAGTGTCTTAGACATTTCTTTTAATATTGTGAATGATTATTGCGAAATTGAACTGAGTGAGCGAAGTCATTGTGGGGATTTAACCGCTTTTTTTTGTGATGAAGCCTTTGCCAGTATGATCACCTGTTTAAACATGATGCTAGGGGATCATCATGATTTGGTTCGCTTAGAATTAAGTTATGATCATTCTGTTTATTTAGATGACTACCAAAAGTTTTTCAATTGTCCAATCCTGTTTAATGCCCATAGAAACTTGATTCGATTTAATGCGGCAATTTTAGCAAGAGCCATTAAAACTTATAGCCCTGTCAATTTTCAATCGGCAATTCAAATCTGCGATCAAGCCTTAAAACAGTTTGAGCAAATGAATCAACATAGTTTGGTCAATGTGTTACAACATCTTATTGAAAGTCACTTACCTGATCGTTTCGACATGCAACAAGCAGCTCAACATTTTCATATCAGTGAGCGCCATCTACGCCGTTTATTGCTCAATGAAGGTCTAAATTTTCAACTACTCAGACAACAAGTTTTGGAAGCGAAAGCCAAACAATGGATCGAAGATAATCAATCCATCAGTGAAGTGAGTTTCAAATTGGGCTTTAGTGAGTTGCGTGAATTCCGCCGTGCATTTAAAAAATGGACAGGATATTCACCTACAGAGTACAAAAAAACTAAACTCTTGGGTTCAGTTTCTTAGTGCTTTATTTAACCAAATGTAAATAGCAGCAAAATTTACTCGAATAAAAAATTTATATTATTTGATTTATTTTCAATAAATTAAATAAAAAACTTATTCTTCAATAAATTCTAAGTATGTAAATGCATTTACATTTAGAATAAATACTCGACTAAAGAATAAATGCATTCAATTCACGATATGCATATCTTTTAGACATGGAAAATAAAACAAATACAGATGGAGCTTTACATGGTCAGTGCATACGATGAATTACCACGCACACCTGCCAATTTCGTAGCATTATCTCCGCTACGTTACTTAGAACGCGCAGCATATATTTACCCACATCAAGATGCGATTGTACATGGTGCACGACATATTTCTTGGCGTGAAACTTATACCCGTTGCCGTCAATTTGCCCATCAATTACAAAATCTAGGCATCCAAAAAAATGATACAGTTTCGGTGCTTTTACCGAATACTCCAGCCATGGTTGAAGCACATTTTGCTGTGCCAATGGCAGGTGCAGTTTTAAATACACTAAATACGCGTTTAGATGCAAAAACCATTGCATTCATGTTGGAACATGCTGAAACCAAAGTGCTTTTGGTTGACCCAGAATTTGCAGCAATGGCGCAAGAAGCGGTTGCACTGGTACCGCAAGAGATTTACATCATTGATGTGGCAGATGTTGAATATGAAGCCAATGACACGACTGCACGTATTGGTCAGATCGAATATGAAGAATGGCTCAAAGGTGGCAATGAGAACTTTGAATGGCACTTGCCTCAAGATGAATGGGATGCGATCAGTCTAAATTATACTTCTGGTACGACAGGCAACCCGAAAGGTGTGGTTTATCATCACCGTGGTGCGTACATCAATGCAGCAAGTAATATCATTGCCTGTGGCATGACACCACGCTGTAAGTATTTATGGACTTTGCCACTATTCCACTGTAATGGCTGGTGTTTTGCATGGACGATTGCAGCCAATGGCGGTACCAATATTTGTTTACGCAAAATTGATCCTGAACTTATTTTCAAACTGATTGATCAATACAAAGTGGATTACTTCTGTGGTGCGCCGATTGTCTTGTCGATGTTGATTAACACACCTAAAGACAAACAAATCAAATTTAATCATCGTGTTGAAGTGATGGTGGCGGGTGCTGCGCCTCCTGCTGCAATCATTGAAGGTATGCATCATATTGGTGTGCAAGTGAATCATGTTTATGGTTTGACTGAAACTTATGGTCCTTCTGCGCTGTGTGCATCACAAGCAGGTTGGAGTGAGTTGTCGATTCAAGAACAAGCACAGCTTCACTCGCGTCAAGGTGTACCTTATCCATTACAAGATGGGATGCGTGTGCTTGATCCTGAAACCATGCAACCTGTACCGAATGATGGCACGACCATGGGCGAAATCATGTTCCGTGGCAACATCGTGATGAAAGGTTATTTGAAAAATACCCAAGCCACTGAAGAAGCCTTTAAAGGTGGTTGGTTCCATACGGGTGATTTGGCAGTGTGTCAACCTGATGGTTATGCAAAAATCATGGATCGTTCAAAAGACATTATCATTTCAGGCGGTGAGAATATTTCATCGCTTGAAGTTGAAGAAGTACTTTATACCCACCCTGCGATCATGACTGCGGCTGTGGTGGCAAAACCAGACCCTCGTTGGCAAGAAGTCCCTTGTGCATTTATCGAACTGAAACAAGGTGCTGAAACCACACCAGAAGATGTGATTGAATTCTGTAAACAGCATTTAGCTCGCTTCAAAGTGCCAAAAGATGTGGTAATTTGTGAGATTCCAAAAACCTCGACAGGTAAATTACAGAAATTTGTACTACGTGATTGGGCGAAAGAGCGTTCAGTCGGTGAGTTTAATTAATCGGGATAATCCCCATTCATTAATAAGAGAGGTGGCATAAGCCACCTTTCTTTTTGAGCTACTTTTCCTTCTAGCGATTAAGAGCTGACCCACCATATTCGTTTCTCTTTCACCAACTGATTTAAAATCGTCAAATCAGCAACAATTTAAGTTACTTTTCAATACGCATTCCACGATCTTTAAACGATATACGCATCAACCCCACAAGACACAACTTTTTACGATTTTGACAATTTGTATCCTTATTTTTCAGTGAAAAGTGTTTACACTCAATGCACTTACAACTTTCAAGCTATTTTTCTTTGACTTTACAGTCACAGAGAAATAACCATGAAATACTTGTACGTCACTATAAGATGTTGCACGATGTACCAGAACAAATATGTGTCAGTGAAGACACATTGTATTTATCAAGATTATAAATCTGGTTTAACCAGTATTGAGGAACCCGATATGCCACAATACAAAGCGCCCTTACGTGATATGCACTTCGTTTTGCATGAATTATTAAATGCTGAAGAACATTACGCGAAACTCCCTGCATTTTCTGACACAGTAAGCCGTGAATTGATTGATCAATATTTAGAAGCTGGCGCGGATTTCTGTGAAAATGAATTATCTCCATTGAACCAAATCGGTGACCGTGAAGGTTGTACCTGGAACGATGGCGTTGTAACCACACCTACGGGCTTTAAAGCGGCTTATGACAAATATGTAGAGCTTGGCTTCCCTTCTCTTTCTGTACCTGAAGAACATGGCGGTCAAGGCTTACCAGGTTCTTTAGCAACCGCTATTTCTGAAATGGTCGGTTCTGCAAACTGGGCATGGGGTATGTATCCTGGTCTTTCTCATGGTGCAGTACGTACTATTGAGCATCACGGTTCTGCTGAACAAAAAGCTATCTATTTACCAAAACTTGTTTCAGGTGAATGGACGGGTACGATGTGCTTAACAGAATCACATGCAGGTTCTGACTTGGGTATTATCCGTTCTAAAGCTGAACCACAAGCAGACGGCAGTTTTGCAATCTCTGGCGAGAAAATCTTTATCTCTGCTGGTGAACACGATATGGCAGAGAACATTGTTCACATCGTTCTTGCTCGTCTTCCTGGTGCGCCTAAAGGTACTAAAGGGATCTCTTTATTCATCGTTCCAAAATTCAATGTCAATGCTGACGGTTCTATAGCAGACCGTAATGGCGTACGTTGTGGTTCGATTGAACACAAAATGGGGATCCATGGTAACGCAACTTGCGTCATCAACTTTGATAACGCAAAAGGTTTCTTGATTGGACCTGAAAACCGTGGTTTACACTGCATGTTCACATTTATGAACACTGCACGTATCGGTACTGCTGTTCAAGGTTTGACTGCATCTGAATCATCTTTCCAAGGTGCTTTGGCTTATGCAAAAGACCGTTTGGCAATGCGTTCACTTTCAGGTCCTAAAGCACCTGAAAAAGAAGCAGATCCAATCATCGTACACCCTGCTGTACGTAATATGTTGATGACACAAAAAGCATATGCCGAAGGTGGTCGTGCACTAGTTTACTTCCTTTCTCAATACGCTGACGTTGTTGAACAAGGCGCAACTGAAGAAGAACGTAAATTTGCGGACAACATCTTGTCTCTACTTACACCGATTGCAAAAGCATTCTTGACTGAAACAGGTTCAGAATCTGCGAAACACGGCGTACAAGTATTTGGTGGTCATGGCTTTATTTCTGAGCATGGTATGGAGCAAATCGTACGTGATACACGTATCTCTTGCTTATACGAAGGTACAACTGAAATCCAGGCGCTTGACTTGTTAGGTCGTAAAGTTTTGGGTACTCAAGGTGCAATGTTGAAAGACTTCACTAAGATCATCCACAAATTCATTGAATCCAACAAAGACAATGCTGATTTAGCTCAGTTCCTTGAGCCACTTGCTGCGCTGAATAAAGAATGGGGCGACTTGACCATGCAAATCGGCATGAAAGCAATGCAAAACCCTGATGAAGTCGGTGCTGCTGCGGTAGATTACCTATACTTCTCTGGTTATGTAACGCTTGCATTCCTATGGGCACGTATGGCGCTTGTTGCACAACAGAAATTGGCTGAAGGTTCAACTGAAACTGGTTTCTACAATGCAAAAATCAAAACAGCGCAATTCTACTTCAAGAAAATCTTACCACGCGTTCGTTCACACGTTGACGTGATCGCAGGTGGCTTAGATCCATTGATGGCATTAGATGCTGAAGACTTTGCATTCTAATTTGACTGTCTAAACAGTCAGCTAAAAAACTGTACTCAAGAGTGCAGAAATAGAGAAAGGACGGTCATAGCATTCACCGTCCTTTTTCTTTATAAATAACCACTATTCAACTTAGGTCCCCTAACAACATTCACAAATGTTGCTTAAACTGATCTGAGTTAACAGATTCAAACAATAAACAGGTGAACCCACATGCCAATTTATAATGCGCCACTTGCAGATATGAAATTCATTTTGAATGATGTTTTCAATGCAGAACAATTCTGGCAATCAAATGAAAAGCTTGCTCATGTTGATTCAGCAACGGCTGAAGCAATTTTGGAAGAAATGGCGAAATTTGCCCAAAATGTCACTCTGTCTTTAAACCGTACAGGTGATGAAGAAGGTGCACATTATGAAAATGGTAAAGTGACCACACCTGCAGGCTTCAAAGAAGCATTTAAACAATACGCTGAAGGCGGTTGGATTGGTTTAGGTGCAGATGAGGAATGGGGCGGTCAGGCAATGCCTAAGATGCTGACTGTACTTGCTGACGAAATGCTTTTCGCAACCAACCCATCATTCATGCTCTACCCGCTTCTTTCTGTGGGTGCAGGTATGGCGTTAAACAGCTATGCATCTCAAGAGCAAAAAGAAACTTATTTACCGAAAATGTATACAGGTGAATGGTCAGGTACCATGTGTTTGACTGAACCTCATGCAGGTACAGATTTAGGCATTATCAAAACTAAAGCTGAACCAAATGCTGATGGTACGTACAACATCACAGGTACAAAAATCTTCATCACAGGTGGTGATCACGACCTTTCTGAAAACATCATTCACCTTGTTTTAGCGAAAACACCTGATGCACCTGCGGGTTCACGTGGTATTTCACTCTTCATCGTGCCAAAATTCATTGTCAATGCCGATGGTTCTTTAGGCGAACGCAATACCGCAGGTCCAGGTTCAATTGAACACAAAATGGGGATCAAAGCGTCTGCAACATGTGTGATGAACTTTGATGCTGCCAAAGGTTATCTTGTAGGTAAAGAAAATCATGGTCTTGCAGCGATGTTCGTCATGATGAACTACGAGCGTTTGTCTATGGGTATCCAAGGTCTAGGCGCTTCTGAATATGCGTATCAAAATGCTGCACAATATGCGACAGATCGTTTACAAGGTCGTAGCGCGCAAGGTGTTCAATCTCCAAGCAAACCTGCGGATAGCATCCTAGTACACGGCGATGTACGTCGTATGCTATTGAATGCTCGTGCAAACAATGAAGCTTCTCGTGCATTTGCAGTTTATGTAGGTCAACAATTAGACATTACTAAATTCTCTACAGATCCTGAAGCGGTTGCTGCTGCCAACAACCGTGTTGCATTATTAACACCAATTGCAAAAGCATACTTAACTGATACAGCATTTAATGCAGCAATTGATGCGCAAATGGTCTTCGGTGGTCACGGCTTTATCCGTGAATGGGGCATGGAGCAATGTGTCCGTGATTTACGTATTGCACAAATCTATGAAGGCACCAACGGCGTTCAATCACAAGATTTAATTGGTCGTAAAACTATTAAATGTAATGGTGAATTCATTGCTGAATACATCGCTGAAATCCGTGATTTTGCCAATGATTTAGACTCTGACTTGAATTTCATTAAAGATGCAACTTTAGACGTTGCCACTGAAATTGAAGTCGTGACTCAGCGTATTATTGAACGTGCGCAAGAAAATGCGGACTTCTCAAATGCTGTTGCTGTAGATTACTTACATGCTGTGGGCTTACTCAGCTTCACGTATATGTTTGCTCGTATTGCCAAAGCAGCAAAAGCCAAAGAAGGTCAATTCTACCAAGACAAATTGGCATTGACGCATTACTTCATTCAACGTGTATTGCCTGAATTAAGTTCTCGCGTTGCGAAGATTAAATCTGGTGCAGAAGTGATTATGAGCTTTAGCAAAGATTACTTTACCAATCAAGCTTAAGTTCAGAACTTTTAAATAGTTTTAGACTTTGAAAATACCCTCAACTTGTAAAAGTTGGGGGTGTTTTTTTGCTGTCATATCAAATACCCTCCTGAGCCATAAGCCAAAACATTCTTCCTTGAATCAAGGGGGCATCACTATTATCCTGATAATATAAAAAACCTTTAAACCAATAATGTCATTCAAAAGGATTATATTTGTCATGAAAATTAGAAAGTTTATAGGCTTATCAGCACTAATCAGTGCCCTGTCCACTTCTCTATTTGCAGAACAACAATTCAAAAGTTTAGCTGAAATACAAGACTTAGCTGATCATGGAAATGTCTTAGCGCAATTCTCTATGGGTTTTCATTATCAACAACAAAATAATGATCGCGATGCATCAGTATGGTATGAAAAAGCAGCCCAACAAGGTCATGTAACGGCTCAATATCTATTGGCTAAAAACTATCTTGAGGGAAAAGGCGTCACTCAAAATACGCCTAAAGCATTTGAATGGTTTAAAAAAGCCGCTGAACAAAATGATCTATATACCCAAGTACAATTGGCTGATATGTACTGTAATGGAATTGGAACAAAACAAGATAAGAAAAAGGCTATTGATTGGTACACAAAATCTGCGGATCAAGGATCAAGTGATGCACAATATAAATTGGGTGAAATTTACGCAAAAGGAGATGGTATACCTAAAAATATTGAAATAGCTTTAGCATGGTATACAAAAGCAGCGCAACAAAATCATCCATTTGCCCTATCTTCATTATCAAAAATGTACCGTTTAGGACAAGGTGTGAAAAAAGATTTGGATAAAGCAAATTTTTGGCGAGATAAATATTTAGAGCAAATCAACATGCCTATGCAAATGAATAAATAAGCTCAGTTAAATCTTCTTGTTTAAAGTGGGTTGGTAAGTACATTTTTATTGTCATCAAATTACAAGGGCAGAAATAACATAACATCAAAAATGATTATTTCTAAATCGAAAAATATTCATTTTCCTTTCATGTGCATGAAATTTGCATGGTTTTAAATAACTTAAAACCTAGACAATGGAGGATGTGATGAATAAAGATCCACGTATTGAAAAAATTGAAAAACTCCTCGATAAATTTGGCAATATTGCTGTAGAAGCCTTTCATTATTTAGCACTTTTTATTATCGGCTGTATGATCGCATGGTCGGCAGTGCATACCATTATTGATATTTTAACCGTAAAAAAATACGCTACGATTGATGATATTTTATTGTTATTCATTTACTTAGAATTGGGTGCAATGGTCGGAATTTATTTTAAAACCAATCACATGCCTGTCCGTTTCCTGATTTATATCGCCATTACTGCGCTGACTCGCCTCCTCATTTCCGATATTCAACATGACCATAAAGCGGATATTGATCAACTCATTATTACAGGCTCAATCCTAATTTTAGCCATTTCAATTTTGATCGTGCGCTTTGCTTCTTGGAAATTTCCTTCTGTCATTCGAGAAAAGCACCAAGATCAACCACTGCCTTATGGTAAAACGCCAAAACCTGAGGATGATGAATTGGCTTAAAAATCAAATGTTTTACAAAAATCCACCTCACCCTAACCCTCTCCTCAAGGAGAGGCAATTATCTTAGTGATTGATATCAATTTATCTAGCGATCATTTGGAATCTGTACATAACGTCCATTTTCATAGACCCAATGCATCCCCACTTGTGGATCAGGCAAACCATAACGGCGCCAATCACTAATCAAGGTATATTGCGAACTTTTAATCGTCCCATTTCCATTGACATAACCATAACTGTTTCCAGAGTAGGTTGTCTGTGTTGGAAACTGATGGTTATAAATAATCGTTACACCATTTTGTGGCGGATAAACAGGATAAGGGCGATCTGGATAACCATGATCTGGGTAATTTTGATGAGGATAATGCGGGTAGCTTGGATAGTTCGGATACGGTCGATTATTCTGAGGTCGTATCGGGACTTGCTCAGACATCGGACGACCATACTGATCCGTATAAGTATACGTTCTCGTCGGGGATTGATGCTGATGACGCTCTACACTTCGATAATTGCCCCAGTCCTTTCCATCTGCCCAAGTTGTTGTATAAGCACCTGAAAGCAGTAATGCAAATAAACTAAAATTGAGTATTTGTTTCATTTCTACCCCCACGTAGATGACTCATTAACTGTAATCATAATCCACAATTTAAGACAAATAATGAATAATTTATAGACAAAATTTAACTCATTTCTATGATTATTGCCTATCCTGAGTCTATTCTGAACTGAATCTGATAAAATATCGTTTTCTTCTGATGGATACTGAATTGTGGCTGAGCTGAGTTTTGACCGTTTACATCAATTTTTCTGTAAAGTGCCGAGTGTGCAAGAGGCTTTTATTGATAGCTATGGTTCAGATGGAAAATCGGCTTGGTGGTTTAAATTTCAGATTAATATCGAACATCCTTTAGCATGGCAAACCGTACAAGAATTGGGACATGTGCTTAATTACATTTCTAAAAATGAACGCCTACCGACTCAATTTTTACCTGTTTCACCACCACCTTATATGAATGGTGATGCAAAACAATTCCTTTCATGGGTGATTCAATGTAATCATGCTGACTTCCCACCTGACGTTGTTTGCGATTGGCTAGAAGCACGTTTACCGAAACCTGTCGATGATCTTGAGAAGTGGAAAATTAAAACCGATATCAAAGAATTGGATCAGGTATCTGATAAAGATTTGGATAAAATGGTTCCACCGAATCCTGAACCTAAAAATTAAAAATATCTTCCCCTAACACTCACCTTAAAAAAGTGAGAAAAGTCCCTCTTTGGAAAAGAGGGATTTAGGGAGATTCAATCGTATATTAAAAAGTCGACAACCCACTCCATTCCATAAAACGATAAACGCCATATTTGAACTTAGATTCATCCGCAAATTTACTGTAATCTACACTCATATTTCGACCATTTAAGTTAGACCACGCTGTATTAAAATACTGATCTGCGTCAATGAAAACTTGTTGCTGTGGCAGACCAACGACACGTAAATCAGTTTCCAAATTATAATTTTTTAAATTACGTGCGGTGAAGTTCGCTGAACCTAGAATCATTTCCGCAGATTGTGCATTACGTTTCACAATCATTTTGCTATGGCATTGCTCACCTTGGGTATTACACCAACGTACATCGACACCAGCATCATGTAACTCAGATGCGACCTGACGGTTGGGAATACCATTCTTTTGACGACCAAATGCATCTTTATTTGGATCAAGTAGAACCCGCAATTTTACACCACGTTCTTTGGCAGCAATTAAACCTTTGACAATCTTACGCTCCGACAAATAAAACATTGCTAAATCAATTTGATCACTGGCTTTAGCCGTATCTAACATTTTCACAACTGCATCATAAATTGCTTTTTCTGTGAGTACTTGAACTTGTGGATCATTTCGGTCTTCAGGTAGTTTGCCTAAAATCACAAAAGGCATGTCCCCACCTGACATATGCGCCACAGCTTGTTCTGTTTTTAGAATATCTGTCGCAATAGCACCATCAACCATCAACGCCACATTAGAATGACGTGAACTGCCATCATGCGGATTTGCCGAAGTCACTAAGGTTTTCCAACCATCATCCGTATCGACCACAATCGTTTTACGGTGATTGGCTTTGAAATTAAATAAATTTAAATAGCTTCGTACTGTTATTTTTTCTTTACCAAAAGGGTTATTTAACCAACCTTTTTCAGCATTATTACCCAAATCTTGACAACACAAATACCAAATTCCAGACCATGTTGGATTAGATGTACGAAGCGGTACAAGATTGGTTTCTATAACTTCAATTCCGCCTAAACGTAACTGGCGATATTGTTCTGGTTGAATGCCACCATACACGGAGTTTATTGGATCGGTAATAAACTTAATCTCAAGTGTTGGATTAACGATTTTTTGGTTAATCAAAGCTTCCGTCAATTGATGAGTTAATGCTCTTTGCTGAATTTTAGACTCACCCACCTCACTGTTAAATAAAAACATATCGACGACAATGGTAGTTTTCGCTTGCTTAATCAATTGCAAAGCTTGATCAAAGATACGTTGATCAAGTTGTTGTTGCCCTTGAGCATCGATATACGTTTCATCTGCAATAAACTTGACCTTGGCATGACGAAGTTGACCTGTAAAATTCAATCCTTCTGGTAAAGGTTTGTAGGTATGATAAATTGCGGATGATAAATACCCTAAAGCCAATACACCCAAAATGATACTGAAATAGCGTCGTTTGGACCAATTCAGCTTGTTATGAATTTTATTAAAAATACGCATAAGAAAAAACCTAGTCTACTCAGGTCAGACTAGGTTTTTTCCCATTATTTTTCAATAATGATTTGGTGAATGAATGCGAATAATTTAGAACTTATAATTTACACCGACCACAAAATTACGTCCGATTTGTGGGATATTCGCTAAGAAAGAAGTGTGCTCATAAACGGTTTCATCAAGCAAGTTATTGGCATTGAAAAATACACTTGCTTCTTGCTTACCTGACAATGGATATTTATATGCAACGCCCACATTGACCATATTATAGCCTTTCGTTTCAGCCTCATAAGCTGCAAATTTATCTTGATTAAACACATGATAATATTCAGCAGAACCAGACCAATGATCATCAAAATCCGCTTTAACACGTGTACCTAAGCGACCTGCAGGCACTCGTGGCGCATTTTCATCTTCAATTTTACCGCGCACATAATCACCAAATAAGCTGGTGTTATAAGTGTCATTCCACTGATAAGCAACCTCAGCTTCAGTACCATAAAACTTCGCATCAGCCTGACGATATTCAATCAAACGAAAGTTTTCATACTGATCTAAAGTTTTGGCATAAATATAGTGATCGAACCAATTATGATACACATGCACATGATAACTCAGCTGATCACCCTCATAATGTAGCCCTAACTCGACATTATTAGATTTTTCTTTATCTAAATTCTCATTGCCCAGTTCATAGGTATTGGTGGCGAAATGTCCACCATTTGAATACAGCTCTTGCGCAGTCGGTAAACGCTGTTGATGTGAAGCTGACAGAGATAATGTGTAATCTGGTTTAAACTCCCAATTTGCTGCACCAGATACAGAGATGGCATTGCCATCATAATTTTTTTGTTTTGAATCAATCTCGATTTTTTGATGATCAAAGCGTGTGCCTAACTCCACATGCACATCGCCAAACTGACGGTGTTCTAAGCCAAATAAACTGTATTTTTGAGTTTTGTTCGGTGCAAAAATCGCTTCTTCACCTGAAATATCCAATTTTTGCTGGCTGGCTTGCACACCCCATACACCTTCCCACTGTGCAATTGGATTATGGACTAGCTCAATACGACCTTCATAAGCTTTGCTTTCAAAAGTCGTCATGGCTTCACTACCTTCGATTTCATCATGTTGATAATCGGTATAGCTCGCCTGTGCACGTAATTTTTTAAAACCTGCAAATGGCTCATTCAGCTCAGAACGAAAATCATAACGTTCCGTTTTTAAATCAATCCAAGGACCTGCACCTGAATGATCGTGATCATGTTCATGGTCGTGTGCATGATCATCATGTCCTGTATGATCATGGTCATCATGACCGCCACAATGTAAATGATCACCATGTGGATGACAGGATTCATATTCATGACTATGCCCTGGCAGACCATATTTGTCTTGGCGATTGCTATAAGAGACACCTGCAAAGCCACGTTCACCGATCCAAGATAAACCGACATTGACATTGTCAGATTCAGAGAATGTATTGCCTACGCGACGTTCTTTTATAGTGTGAGTATGATCACCATGATCTTCGGTCACACTATAATTTGGCGTAATATAATCATTGGCTTCACGTTTTAAGCCTTCCACACGCAAAGCTACATTTGAACCCAAGCCGAGCGTTACACCTGCATGTCCTAGCTTTTCATCATTGCCTGAGTTGTAACGTACGCCAACATTACCTTCGTAGCTATTTTCAGGCATGACTGTTGGAATTTTAGTATCTACAACATTCACCAAACCACCGACTGAACCTGCACCATAGAGCAAGGTTGATGGCCCACGAATCACCTCAACTTTCTGCGCCAGCTGAGGGTCAACAGTAACAGCATGATCTGGAGATAAACTCGATACATCCATACTTTCTGTTGCATTTTGTGTCACTTTCACCCGAGCGCCATCCTGCCCACGAATCACAGGACGACTTGAACCTGAACCAAAAGAATTAGAATACACACCTAATTCATCTTTCAAGGCTTCGCCTATCGTTGTGCCTGCTTGTTGCAATTTTTCACGTGAAACAGTCTCATCCACCTCCCCAAAATCTTTGTCTGAACGAACCAAAGGATGTGCTGTTACTTTGATTGTTTCTAATTGTTGAGGTTGCTGTGCTGTATGCGCTTGAAATGAACTCACTTGCGCAGAATTGGTTTGATCATCTGCCCAGATAGATGTAGTAAAAACAGCGGTAATAGAAAGTGTCAGGACACTTTTTGAAAAAGACATGGAATGCTCTCGAAGCTCAGTATTCTTAATAAATGTTATATTATAACATTTCTATTTTTTTGCAATAAAAAACATTCCCATTAAAAGGTTTTGTTTAGAATCAAATGAAAATGATCATTCAACCTTTTAAAGCAATGCCTTTTACCCTTTCTCATGCTGTTTTAGCACCACCACTTTCTAAACTTTCAGGCAATCGTCTGCCAATAGCAGCAATAGCGATTGGGACAATGACACCTGATTTATATCGACTGTTGGTTAAAACAGAAATTCATTTGAATCATCAATTTAAAGGCATTATTTATCCTGACCTTTTGGTCGGTTTATTATTCTGTTTTTTATGGTATGGCTTATATCGCCCATTTCTTTTTAAATTTTTGGGCTTAAATAAGCCCTTAAATATCAACTCGATCACAACTTTCATTCAATTTTTTATCTGGATGATTTTGGCAATCATCATAGGTACAGCGACACATATTATTTGGGATGGTCTAACTCACTTAGATTTTAGAACCTTTGCATTTAAAACTTTTTTAGCCCAACCTGTGACACTTTTTCAGCATACCTATCCCATGCACAAGGTTTTGCAAATCGGCTGTTCTGCTATTGCGCTACCTTTTTTAGCATGGATGGGAATACATTATTTTTTTAAATATCGAATGGATCATATCTCAACTTATAAAACTCAGGTATTTGGTTTTTTCTTATTTCTCATTTCATTATTTAGTGGCTGTTTTTATTATATATATTTCGCAAAAACTCAAGGTTTCATCCCACAACAGACTGACCTATATAATTGGATTGGGTTCTTTGTCAAAGGTTTTACCCAAGGTGCGATGCTGTGTTTTACACTAGGTTGTCTCTTGTTTAGTTTTTTGAACTATCGTAAATATTTTGATGAGATGTAAATTAAGATTTAGACTTTGCCGATTTTGTCACTAAAGTTTTATTCAAATCAGCTTAAATTTATGAGGCAATCTCTTAGTTTTTAGTCTAAGTCCTTGTGACTGACTGCTCAAAGAGGCATAATCTCACATTACATTTTTAGGCGATGCGCTGTTTACGTACTCGCTTCCTTAACCCATATAGTTGGATTTCTAACGCTATGATGCGAACTCATTATTGCGGTTCTTTAACCGAAGCTCAAATTGACCAAACCGTTACCTTATGCGGTTGGGTTCATCGTCGCCGTGACCACGGTGGTGTTATTTTCCTTGATATGCGTGACCGTGATGGTCTAGTGCAAGTGGTCATCGACCCAGACACACCTGAAGCATTTGCTACAGCTGACAAAGCACGTTCAGAATTCGTATTAAAAATCGTTGGTCGTGTACGTCGTCGCTATGAAGGCACAGAAAATGCCAATATGGTGAGTGGTCAAATCGAAGTTTTAGGTAAAGAAATCGAAGTTCTTGCTGCATCTGAAACTCCTCCATTCCCATTGAATGATGAGAATGCCAACATTTCTGAAGAAGTACGTTTGAAATATCGTTTCCTCGATATTCGTCGTCCTGAAATGATTGACCGTTTACGCTTCCGTTCTAAATTGACCAACTTAATTCGTAACTATTTCGAAGAAAATGGTTTCTTAGACGTTGAAACACCGGTTTTAACACGTGCAACACCTGAAGGTGCGCGTGACTATTTAGTACCAAGTCGTGTGTCTAACGGTAGCTTCTATGCACTTCCACAATCACCACAATTGTTCAAACAGTTGTTAATGGTGGGTGGTATTGACCGTTATTACCAAATCGCTAAATGTTTCCGTGACGAAGACTTACGTGCGGATCGTCAGCCTGAATTTACTCAAATCGACGTTGAAACATCGTTCATGAGTGACGATGACATTATGGATTTGATGGAAACTTTAACGATTAAAATGTTCAAAGAACTTTTAAATGTTGAGTTCGACAAATTCCCACGTATGACTTATGCAGATGCGATGCGTGACTATGCATCTGATAAACCAGATATGCGTATTCCTTTGAAATTGGTTGACGTTGCAGACATGATGCAAGACGTTGAGTTCAAAGTATTCGCAGGTCCTGCTAAAGATCCTAAAGGCCGTATTGTTGCGCTTCGCGTACCAGGTGCTGGCGCGCTTCCACGCAGCCAAATCGACGAATACACTAAATTCGTGGGTATCTACGGTGCGAAAGGTTTGGCTTATATCAAAGTCAACGAACTTGAAAAAGGTATTGAAGGTCTTCAGTCTCCTATTGTTAAATTCATCGAGCCAATCGTACTTGATTTGTTGAAACGAGTTGGTGCTGAAAATGGCGACATCGTATTCTTCGGTGCGGATAAAGCGAAAGTTGTAAACGATGCAATGGGCGCTTTACGTATCAAAGTTGGTCACGACATGAAACTTGCAACATGCGAGTGGGCGCCACTTTGGATTGTTGACTTCCCAATGTTCGAAGAAACTGATGATGGTAAATGGACTTCTGTTCACCACCCATTCACACTGCCAAAATCAAGTGTTGAAGAAGTGAAAAACAATCCAGGCGCTGCACTTTCAGTTGCGTATGACATGGTATTGAATGGTACGGAAGTGGGCGGTGGTTCACTGCGTATCTTCAACCTTGAAATGCAAAAAGCGATTTTTGAAGCGCTTGGTATTGGTGAAGAAGAAGCAGAAGAGAAATTCAGCTTCCTATTGAATGCATTGAAATTTGGTGCGCCTCCACATGGTGGTTTGGCATTCGGTCTTGACCGTTTAGTGATGTTGATGACAGGTGCATCTTCAATCCGTGACGTGATCGCATTCCCGAAAACCAAAACAGCTGAATGTCCATTGACACAAGCGCCAGCACCAGTTGAACCAAATCAATTGCGTGACCTAGGTATTCGCTTACGTGAAAAACCAAAAGCTGAAACAAAAGAAGCTTAACTCTTTTAGATCAGTGAAGACCCTGCCATCGCGCAGGGTTTTTTAATGATTCAAACAAGTTACATGTAGATAAATACATCGAAGCTGATATTAAATTGAGATTCGTTCTCAAAAATGGCATACTAAGCTCGTTCTTTGACAAGGTAATTCTCCCATGGCTATGCGTCCCAATGTTCGTCGTCATACGATTATTCTTATTGCGTTTTCTCTGATTCAATGGGGCTTTGTCTTATATATCCTCAACCATCAACTTTTTGATTTAGATAAATATCAACGTATTTTATTATTCTGCTTAAGCTGTTTTGGTGGTGGTTTTCTGATTATGGCATCATTGATTTATTTGGTTGTTAAAGGCAATGACAATCGTGATGAAGCGCGATAATTAAAGCCATACATGTATAACTTACTCAAAAATTTCTCGCGCCTACCAATGCCAATGCTTCAGACATTGGCACGTGGTGCTGGTAGTATATTATTTACTACACATTCTTCAGCACGACGTACGACTGAATTGAATATTAATACTGCATATCCTGAACTAGATAATCAGCAAAAAATACAATTGGTTAAGGCGAGTTTAAAAAGCCAATGTATGACTTATGTCGAATCTATCAAAGTTTGGGGTTCATCACCTGAATTTGCATTGTCACAAATCAAACAAGTACATAACGCAGAAATTTTCCTAGAAGCTTTAAAAAATCCCAATGGCACTTTAGGTGTGGTTCCTCATTTTGGGACTTGGGAAATCATGAATGCGTGGGTGAATCAGCATACAAGCCCTGTAATTCTATATAAACCCAGTAGAAATAAAGACCTAGATCGTTTTATGCTGGAGTCTCGTGAACAATTAAAAGCTACACTCGTCCCTACAGATGATACAGGTGTTCGCGCTTTATTTAAGCATTTAAAACAAGGTGGATTTTCAGCAATCCTACCCGACCATATTCCGAAAGATTCTGGTGGCATCTATTCAGATTTTTATGGGCAAAAAGCTTTTTCCTCCACTCTACTTTCTAAATTAGCAGCAAAGACCCAATGCTCAGTCGTTGGACTAACCTGTATCCGTCGTCCAGACTACTCTGGCTTTGATTTACACTTCACAGAATTATCAAAAGAGATCAACTCAAAAGATTTACAGCTTTCTGTTGATACTTTAAATAAAGAAATGGAACGAATGATCAACATCGCACCAGAACAATATTTATGGGCTTATAAGCGTTTTCGCAAGTTAGAAGGTGGGAAGAATTTGTATAAACCTAAATCGTAATATTTTTAGCTTAGCTTAAGAAAGAACATCAAAATTACTTTATAGTTGTACCAATAACTAAGTGTAATCTAGAATTAAGACCATGCTTATTATCCTTACAAAACTAAGCTATCATATACATTTAGAAACTTGCATTAAAATATCATTTCTAAATTCTGACTTGACGTAAATTAATTTATATACAACATAGATGTATATATAAGGTAATGACAATGTTTAACCCATTTTATTATTGGCTAGTAATCCCATTTGTGATTACTCAATCGTCTTATTCAAAATATACAAGATATATTTTAAGATTTTTATTAGACTGGAATAATAACTTAAATTGGGTTAAATATCTAAATTCAGGTCCGCAGATCATCCAATGGCGATCAGAACATGAAGCTGACTTTTATCTTAAATTTCATAATGCTTATTTAAGTAATAGCTTTGACAATAATCAAAAACTACTAAGCCTCACTAATCATTATGATTGGTTATTTTCAAAAGTTAACACTGAACTATGTGAAAACAAAGCTCTCCCATTACTTCAATATCAAATTGAAGGAGAAAATCCACAGCTTTTAACACTTAATTTACACTTTAAAGGTAAACATCGTAGAGAGGGTGAAAGTTGTATTCTTCTAGAATTAGATGGGCAAGTTCAATATGCTTTGAGTTTCTCATATATTATTCTAAATGGAGAACCAACATTCTTTATTGGAGGGTTACAAGCAGGAAAACAAGATAAAATTAATCTGGATACGATTAAGCATTTAACAAAATCATTATATGGTTTACGACCTAAACAACTGTTATTACATAGTTTATCTACACTTTGTGAGTTCTATGAAGTTAAACATATTGTAGGTGTATCTAATCAAAATCATTTCTATCAACATAGTCGTAAAAAACGCGATCAAAATCGTGTAAAAACCAATTTAGATGAGTTTTGGTTAGAATTTGGTGGATCATTAGACCCTTCAGGTAACTATGTATTTAATCCACTAAGCAGTCAAATTGATTTATCTGAAATTGCGTCCAAGAAAAGAAGTCAGTATAGAAAGAGACAGTTAATTTTAGATGCATTAACTGAACAGGGAAATCAACAACTTGAAATGGTAAAAAAAATTAGTTAATACCCAAAAAGATATAGTATTGCTTACTTTTAAATAAGAAATACTATATCGACTCTAAGTTAAATTTTATATAAATTTATCAAAGACCTATTTTATTTTTGAGCTTTATAAAATTAAATTTTAAAAAGTATACAATCATAAAAAAAGGATTCGTTCTTATATCTTTCAGTAATTTATTTTGATATTCAAAGTCGCGCTCTATCAAGTTAATACGTTTCATTTTTTTTGTATACTGCTTTTGCGCCTCTAACAGATTTAGACTTGCTACCTCTTCAACATTTAAATGATTCAAGGATTCATTTTCTGCTACGATTCTTTGCAATTTATTTTTTATTGCTTGTTGATCATCAAAACGTACCCAATAACACGATAATAAATAAGCTAAATATTTTTTCTGAAATAAATTCAAACTGTAATTCTGCTCATCATTAGTAAAAACTTGTTTAATCTGATCTATTTGAGTGATGCAATGAGTAATAACCGACCATTCACTTTGACCAAAACAATACACTTTTTTATTCAGTATTAACGCTTCTAAACTCACGCCTGAGTTACAAGCCAAAATACTTTTACTAAGTTGTATAAGTTGAGTGATATCACTATTAGAAACTTCGAGCCATTTATTTTCCTGGCATAATTTAAAAACTTGCGCTTTTAATAACTCAGAATCACATTTAGGATGAAG